>CAMCQX010000022.1 GCA_945876985.1 Chitinophaga pinensis | reverse complement strand
GGATTAGTAGCATAACCCGCTTTTTTTAAACCAAAAGCCCAAGCTTTGTAATCTTTACTATCCAAATCAAACAAGAAAGCATAGCGTTTGCCATTCATTAAAAAATCGGAATGGTCGCGGTAGCTATCAATGGCAGCATCGTATTTTCTAAAACATTCTTGTGGAGCATCATCGTCTTCATTCAGTGTTTGTCCGGTCCAAGTATTTTTACATTTTATACCAAAATGATTATTTGCTTGTGTTGCTAAACGGCTGTTTCCATTGCCACTTTCTAATATTCCTTGGGCCAAGGTAATGCTAGCGGGAATATGGCTTCTGTACATTTCTTCCACTGCCAAAGCTGAATATTTTTCAATGTATTGTTCCACCGTTAATTTTGGTTTTACATCATCTTGTGCAAATGAAATAAAACTCAAAAGACAAAGAAATAGACTAATAATTTGTTTCATAATTTTTGAAAATCGTAATTAACAAAACTAATGGCTATTCTGTTTTTATGGTTAAATGATATGCATTTCATTGCTAACAATTACATTAGCTTGTTTAACAAAATGTACGATTGAAAATTGAGGAAAATGAATTTACTATGTTTGAAATGTTATCAATTGTTTATTAAGTTAACTACCAATTTTACCATCATATCTTTTTCTTCTGTTTTGCTTTCAGCTATCATTATAGTAATTGCCACCAACGCATTATCTCCAATTATTTTAGCACCTAAATTATTATAAAGCTTATTGTTTAAATCTAAAAAATAGATAAACAATCCCGCAGCAATTCGTTTGTTGCCATCAGAAAAAGAGTGATTTTTAACTATAAAGTACAATAAATTTACTGCTTTTTCTTCCAAGCTTGGATATAAATCAATAGTATCAAAGGTTTGGTAAATGGTGTCTAACGAACTTTTAAACGATTGGTCTTTTTCATTCCCGAATAATTTACCTGCTTGCTGATAATCTCTCCAAATATTAATTTGTTCTATTGCTTTTTCATAAGTGAGTTTTTGAACTTCAACTTCATTTTCAATTGGAAGTGCTATTGTAAGATTTTGGTGATCATATTTATCTAATATATCAAGCGCATAAGCATATTGTTCTAATACGATTAAAATTCCTTTTGCTTCAGTTGATGATAAGTTTTCACTATTCCCAGCTTTTACAGCCAAAGTGATGGCTTTTTGTAAATCTTGTAATTTACTATTAGCTTCTTTTAAACGTTTTTCGTTAATTGCATAACCTTGCACCAAATAGTCTTTCAAACGTTGGGTTGCCCAAATTCTAAATTGAGTAGCACGCATTGAATTCACTCTATAACCAATAGATAGAATTACGTCTAAGTTGTAAAATTGAGTTTGATATTTTTTATTGTCTTTTGCAGTATGTTCCAAAATGGAACTAACTGAACTTTCATTCAATTCGCCAGAAATAAAAATATTTTTTAAATGTTTAGTAATTGCTGGTCTTTGAATGCCAAAAACAACAGCTATTTGTTTTTGCGATAACCACACAGTATCATTATCAAAACTTACTTGAAGTTCAATTGCATTGTCAGCAGATTTATATATTTCAATTTCACTCATTGCAATACAAATATAAGCTCATTTTACAGATTGATTCATATAAAAAAACCATTGAAATAAAATTTATTCCAATGGTTTTTTCAATCAGATTCTCAATCCTTCAATCCTTTTTTGAGTATTTTTTAAATAAATAAATTATACCAGCTCCTATGGAGAAAATAACAATAAAAAAAAATATTCCCATCACATTATTTGGTTAATTCTGTTTGTAAAGCAATCATTTTTAAAGCAGTTTCAGCAGCTTCTATGCCTTTATTTCCGTGCTTTCCGCCACTGCGTTCATTAGCTTGTTTTAAATCGTTGGTAGTTAATACCCCAAATACAATTGGCATGTTATATTGTAATCCTACTAACATAATTCCATTGGCACAAGCATCGCTTATAAAATCAAAATGAGGTGTATCGCCTTTAATAATGCAGCCAATGGTTATAATGGCATCACACTTTTTGTTTTCTGCTAAAAGCTGCGCACCAAAAGCTAATTCGTAAGCTCCAGGAACATAACTAATCAAAATATTTTTTTCTTTAACACCCATTTTGGATAAAAAATCAATGGCTCCATCGCGCATGGCAAAAGTAATTTCGCTGTTCCATTCTGCTACTGCTATACAAATTTTAGTTTTTGTAAAAGCTTTACTTATTTTCAAATCAGTGTTTGAAAGGTTTTTTAAATCGCTTGACATATTTTTATTTATTGATAAAAAAAGAGGCTAACTTTAAAGTGCAGCCTCTTTTTGGTTTATTTTGTAAGTCATTACGAGGAACGAAACTTCCGACCGGAACCTCATTGAGATTGCCACGCTTCGCTCGCAATGACGAGTAAATTAATTATTTTCGTTATTGGCTTTTGCTCTTTCAAGGAATTTATCAATATCGCCAGCCTCAGTTGATTCAGGATAATCAGATTTAATTTTTTCGTACATGCTTAAAGCATTACTCCAGTCTTTTTGTTCTTCATATACCAATCCTGCTTTCTTTAAATAAATAGGAGCTGTTAATTTGTTTTTTCCCATGTTAGCAGCTTTGATGTAGTTTTTTACAGCTTTATCATAATCATTTGATTCGCTATAAGCATCGCCTAATAAGCCAGTAGCTATTGGTCCCATTAATTTATTGTCAGTATCAAAATCTTCCAACTGAGAAATTGCATTTGCAAAATCACCTTTTTGCATGTAGCAAATACCAGCATAAAAATGTGATAAGTTTGCAGTTTTAGTCATGCTAAAATCATCGGCAATAGCTAAAAAACCTAATTTATCGCCTTTACCATTCAATGCTAAATCAAAAGAATCTATTTCAAACCATGCTTGAGCAGGAAAAATTGCAATTTGTGCTTCTTTTTCTTTTGGTCCTAAATAAAATTGAGTGAAAGCCCAATATAATGCTACTATACCAATGATAGCTGAACCAACAGTTATAATATTTTTTTTGTTTTCATGGTAAAAATGTTCCAATTTATGAGTAGTTTCCATAATTGTAGCATCTATATCTAATCCTGAATCTTTGTGTTTTTCTGACATTTCCTTTTGATTAATTTTTGAAATTTATTTTATTTATAATATTGTTATTCTGTAATAAATGGATAATTTGGTTCTGAATATACATCTTCGAATAAAGCTGATTGCTCAGGATAAGGTGAGTTTTCGCTAAATTCAACCGAGGCCAAAATTGTTTCCATAATTTTTTCTTCAATGCCATCTAAGTCAGCTTCAGAAGCCCAATTATTATCAGTAATTGTTTTTCTAACTCTTTCTAACGGATCACGCATTTTATATTCTTCTACTTCTTCTTTAGTTCTATATTTTGCCGGGTCACTCATTGAATGTCCGCGGTAACGATACGTTCTAATTTCCAAAAAAGTTGGACCATCACCATTTCTGGCTCTGTCGGCAGCTTCGGCTATCGCTGTATGAACAGCTTCTGCTTGCATTCCATCTACTTCGCTACAAGGCATATCGTAAGCTAAACCAATTTTATAAATATCCATTTGTGTGGTGGTTCTTTCTACTGATGTTCCCATGGCGTAACCGTTGTTTTCACAAACAAAAATAACAGGAATTTTCCATAACATAGCCATGTTAAAAGCTTCATGTAATGCACCTTGACGAACCGCACCATCGCCAAAATAGCAAACAGTAACTTGTTTTCCACCACGGTACATATCGGCAAAAGCTAATCCTGCACCTAAAGGAATTTGCCCACCAACGATTCCGTGTCCACCAAAAAAATTATGTTTTTTGCTAAACAAATGCATAGAACCGCCTTTTCCTTTTGAACATCCAGTAACTTTTCCATATAACTCGGCCATTACTTCATTTGGAGTAATTCCACAAGCCAAAGCATGTGCATGATCGCGATAAGCTGTAATGATTCTGTCATCGCTATTTAATGCACTCATTGTTCCTGCCACAACTGCTTCCTGACCAATGTATAAATGACAAAAGCCTTTTATTTTTTGTTGACCATATAGTTGAGCTGTTTTCTCTTCAAATCTGCGCATTAGCATCATTTGCTCAAACCAATGCATGTAAGTTTCTTTTGTAAAGCCTGTCATAATTTTAAAGGAATGCAAAAAAACAAAAAAATAACTAAGTTAAAAAGGGTTTTCTTTAAAATAATAAACTGATAATCAAATGTAAAATTTTGAATTTTGAATTTTGAATTTTGAATTGATTGAATTCTTTGCTTTTAAAGTCTGGTTTTTTATTGAATCAAAACAATAATTTAAGGATAAAATGCCTAATATTATTTTTTTGCCAATTGCCCATTGTCAATTGCCTATTGATTTCACAAAAACATAACATAAAACAGTCTTATTGAATTTTGCTCGCTAATTAAAACTCTTTATTTTCGCCCAAATTACGAAGTTACTTACACAAACAAATTATGACTAAAATAAAAGTTGCCAACCCTGTGGTTGAATTAGATGGCGATGAAATGACTCGCATTATTTGGAAGTTTATCAAAGACAAATTGATTCTTCCTTACCTAGATTTAGATGTTAAATACTACGATTTAGGAATGGAATATAGAGATGAAACCAACGATCAAGTTACGATAGATGCTGCTGAAGCAATAAAAAAATATGGTGTTGGTATTAAATGTGCTACCATTACTCCTGACGAACAACGTGTAGAAGAATTTGGCTTAAAACAAATGTGGAAAAGCCCGAACGGTACGATTCGTAATATATTAGATGGAACCGTTTTTCGCGAACCAATTGTTTGTAAAAATGTTCCTCGTTTAGTTCCAAATTGGACTGCTCCAATTTGTATTGGCCGTCATGCTTTTGGTGATCAATACCGCGCTACCGATTTTGTAACAAAAGGAAAAGGAAAATTAACCATTACTTTTACTCCAGAAGATGGCTCTGATGCTCAAAATTTTGAAGTATATAATTTCAAAAGTGATGGTGTTGCTTTAGCAATGTATAACACTGACGAAAGTATTCGTGGTTTTGCGCATTCATGTTTTAATCAAGCATTGACAAAAAAATGGCCTTTATATTTATCAACTAAAAATACCATTTTGAAAAAATATGATGGTAGATTTAAAGATATTTTTGAAGAAATATACCAAGCAGATTATAAAGCTAAATTTGTAGCAGCAGGAATCGTTTACGAACATCGTTTAATTGACGACATGGTGGCTTCGGCTTTAAAATGGAACGGAAATTTTGTTTGGGCTTGTAAAAACTATGATGGCGATGTGCAATCGGACACAGTAGCACAAGGTTTTGGTTCATTGGGTTTAATGACTTCGGTGTTAATTACTCCTGATGGAAAAGTAATGGAAGCAGAAGCCGCTCACGGAACTGTTACTCGCCATTACCGCGATCACCAAGCTGGTAAATCAACTTCTACTAACCCAATTGCAAGTATTTTTGCTTGGACGCGTGGATTAGAGTTTAGAGGTAAATTAGACAACAACCAAGAGCTTATTAATTTTTGCCATGCGTTAGAAGCTGTTTGTATTGAAACAGTAGAAAGTGGTAAAATGACTAAAGATTTAGCAGTTTGTATTCATGGAAATAAAGTAACTTTAGGGGAACATTACCTAAACACACAAGATTTTTTAGATGCAATTGATAGCAATTTGAAAGCTAAATTAGCTTAATTATTGTCTGCAAGAAAAGTACAATTTCATCGTTATGCTCGCTATAAAAATGGTCATTTAGGAAAACTAAACTCCCATATTTTCTAGCATCACAAGCCTCGAACTTGAAATTTTCTTATCAGACATTTATCTCAATAATTACCAAATATTTTTTACACCAAAAAGCCTCGAAATTTCGGGGCTTTTTGGTGACATCATTTTTTAAGCATTTTTTTAGAATTAATTTTCAAATATTTAACAAAGCATTTCGTTTATGTTATAAAAAATGGAATAATATTTGAATAAAAGAAATTTTACTAAAATATAAATTGAAATAAAAACACACATGAAAAAGTACACATTAATTTTCGCAGTAGCATGCCTTGGAGGTTTGTCTGCAATTGGGTTAAGCAAGTTATTTGGAAGTAAACAAAACGCCACAGAATTTACTCAAAATTACTTAGCAAGGTATGCAAGTTTGTCAGCCTCAGCCGACAGACCTGATTTTGTGGCAGTAGCCGAATTAGTAACGCCAACAGTAGTTCATATTTTAACTGTTGTTGATCAACCCCAAACACGCAACGAACAACCGCAAGAAATAAATCCATTTGATTTTTTTGGAGGAAGAGGTTTCAGCATGCCACAACAAGGACCAAGATCTGGAAGTGGTAGCGGTGTAATTATTTCGGAAAATGGATTAATAGTTACCAATAACCATGTAATAGATGGTGCCACTAAAATAAAAGTAATTTTAAATGATAAGCGTGAATATGATGCTGAATTGTTAGGAAAAGATGTAAACACAGATTTAGCCTTGTTAAGAATTTCGGAAAGTAATTTGCCTTTTGCCGTTATTGGAAATAGTGATGAAGTAAAAGTGGGTCAATGGGTTTTAGCCGTTGGCAATCCATTTAATTTAACCTCAACAGTTACTGCTGGAATTATCAGTGCTAAAGGTAGAAACTTGAATATAAATAGAGGCAATGGACAACAATATCCTATTGAATCATTTATTCAAACAGATGCGGCTGTAAATCCAGGAAATAGTGGTGGTGCTTTGGTGAATCAAGATGGTAAATTGGTGGGAATTAATACTGCCATTGCCAGTGAAACTGGGCAGTATGCAGGTTATGCTTTTGCTATTCCAAGTAATTTAATGCAAAAAGTAATCAATGATTTACAAAAATATGGAACGGTACAACGTGGAGTTTTAGGTGTTGAAATTTCGGATGTAGATGGTGAACTTGCCGATAAATTAGGGTTAAAAGAAGTAAAAGGTGTTTATGTAAGAAATGTAAAAGAAAACAGCGCAGCTGAAGAAGCAGGTTTAAAATCGGATGATGTAATTGTTTCGGCCGATGGCGTAGATACCAAAACTACCCCTGAATTACAAG
Organism: Chitinophaga pinensis; assembly: GCA_945876985.1. Classification (GTDB taxonomy): domain Bacteria; phylum Bacteroidota; class Bacteroidia; order UKL13-3; family UKL13-3; genus JAAFJM01. The sequence continues at coordinate 4,659 of CAMCQX010000022.1, read as the reverse complement.
AAATGATAGGTAAGAAAAACCCTGGCGATATTGTAAAAGTAAAAGTAATTAGAGAAGGAAAAGAAAAGTTTTTTGATGTAAAATTAAAAGGCTTAGACGGAAAAACTACTTTAAAAATTGCGGAGAAAACAGAAGTAAACAAGGCCTTAGATACCGATTTTGAAACGCTTACCCGTGATGAAAGATTGAAATTAAAAATTGCCAGTGGCATTAAAGTAAAAAACTTTGGGTCTAAAAGTATTTTAAGAGCTGCAGGAGTTCCAATTGGTTTTGTAATTACAACTATTGATAAAAAAGCAGTGGCAACTGTAAACGATGTAAAAACTGCATTTGAAGGTAAAAAAGGTGCAGTTTTAGTGGAAGGAATAAAAGCCGATGGCACCCAAGATTATTATGCTGTAAAAATAGCCAATAAATAAATTGATAAATTTTAAAGCCGACTGTATGAAAATGCAGTCGGCTTTTTTTGTGGATATTAATTTAGCTTTGTTAATTACCCGTCTGACGCCTAGGCAACGCAAAGGCTTTTAAGCGTCTGACGGGAGTTTATAAATAAAACTCACTTGTTATATTTTTATAAGCTTCGGTTTGTGAATTATCATCATTGTAAATAACAAATTCTGCTGTGATTTTCTCTTCTTGTAGCAGCGAAAATTCCATGATTATTCTATTGTGTTCCTTACTTGGTTTTGGTTTAATAAATATTTCTTTATTTAAAAACAATCCTTTTTGAATGGCTAATTCTTTAAAAATGATTGCTTCCGCAATGGGTAAAATCAGTGTGAATTTTCCCGTATCACTTAATAATTTTATTACTGAATGAATTAAATCCTCAAACGATAAATCATTGTCGTGCCTGGCTTTGGCTCGTTGTATATTGGCTATGCTGAAATTGTTTTTACCTACAAAATAAGGTGGATTGCTAATGATTAAATCATACTTACTATTTGGAGCGAAACTTTGCAAAGCACAGCAATGCGCTTGAATTTGAGGGCTAAACCTAGAGGAAGAAAAATTATTATTTGCTTGTAAAAAAGCTTGTTCATCTATTTCAATGGCATCTATTATAAGTTCATTGTTTCGTTGCGCAAGCATTAGTGATAAAATGCCCGTTCCCGTTCCAATGTCCAAACAATTTATTGCATTGTTGATAGTAACTAAACAACCCAACAAAACACTATCGGTGCCCACTTTCATGGCACATTGATCCTGATTTATTAAAAACTGTTTGAACTGAAAATAGTTATTTGCCATTTAAAAACTTTTACCAATTACCAATGTTTTTTTCAAAGAATCTGTGGTTCCATCCGTATTGAAAAATTCAAAATTTACCACATAAATTCCAACGGGCAAGGATTGGTTTTTATCACTTAATCCGTTCCAACTTAATATTCCCTCCGTTCCCAATGGCGCATTATTTAAAAGCATTTTTACTAAATTTCCATTGCTGTTATAAATATTCAAATTAGCGGTATAATTATTTTTATTGAATTGATAAGTAAAGTTTACTAAATCGTTTACACCATCGTTATTTGGAGTAAAAACTTCGGGTTCAATGCTTAAAAATTCAGCATTGTTATTGGATTTCAAGTACTGCGAATTTTTATAAGTTGGTGTTGCAAAATTACTGGTACTTGCAGCCGATGTCCAATTACTTCTATCGTTTGTTTTTCTATTAAAATCAATGCGTTCCAAGCTTACACCTTCCTTGTTATCAATTAAAGTAAAATGCATTTTGTCGTCATATTTTAGTTCATCAAAAATGGTTTCTGGTTTTGAAAATAACACCAATGTTCCTTCCTCATCGTTCATGCTTGGCAATGTTTTTAGCGTAATAAAATGATGGTTATTTTGAACAAAATATTGTTGTTTGATGATTTCTGGATTGGTGGTAACCACGTAATAATTTTTGGGTAAAAGCATGTACCCTGAATCTGCCAAAGGATAATAATTATCGATTAAATTTGCAGCATTTCTATTGCCTATCCATAAATTTTTGATGTCAATAAATTGGTTGGTTTTGTTGTAAATTTCTACAAAATCAACGCCATCAGTTCTTGGATTGAAAAGTATTTCATTGATAGCAATATCGTTGGTATCAGCGGGTTTTGTAAGCCCAAATTCAAAGTTATTCTCCGCATTAATTGTATTTTCTGCACAATCTTTTACCGTATTAATTTTTAAAGTATAAACTTGATTTTGTTTCAAACTATCATTTAATTTCAAACGCAGTGTAGTCAAAAAATCATCCTTAAAATCAAATACGAATGGTCCGCTTAAGCTAGGATTGAATGTAAAATTATTGATTTTGCATGCACTTAAACTATCTAATGTTTCATTGAAATATAATTCAACTGTATTATTATTAACTGGATAAATTCTTTCAAGCATCGGTAAAGCGCGATCTTCGTTCGTTCCTTTTATGGAATTTTGTTTTCCAATTGTTCCTCCATTTGAACTTTTACTGGCAGACCAATTACTGGCAGTTCCGCAAGAGTTTTTAGTGTCAATCATTTCTAAACTCCAACCACCATCGGCTTTCACATTGTTATTGTACCAAGTTTGTTTGTATGCTATTTGATGAATGACATGGTTGTTTTCGTTGAGTAAAACTATTTCATCATCCAAACTTAATGTTGGAAAATTAGGCACTGAAATTACATTGTTAATACCTAAAAATAAGGGTAATTTACTGTCATCACAAATCACTAAAAAACTATCAGGATACAATTGAATATTTCCAATGGAAGTAATGGTTGAACCTTTTTTTATTTTAAAATTATTTAAGGAAATAATATTTTTAGAACGGTTAAAAACTTCAATGTATTCGGCATCTAGCAATGCCATATTTGGCTTTGGGTTTGGAGAAATTTCAGTAATTATGATATCACTTTGTAGTCCAGCTTGAATAGGAATATAAGTAAAACTTACATTTGAATTATCAGCAATTTTATTCATGGAACAATCAAAAGCTGAATCAATTTGAAGGGTGTAATTTTGCCTATCCACCAAAGCATTATTGAGAAAAATAAATAAAGAATCGTTTCTAACACCTGAAATGGTTTTAGATAAAATGGCATTTCCATTGATGCTTAATTTAATGTTCTGAAATGAATTCAAATCCATTTTTTCATTGAATACCATGACTAAGTTTTTATCGTTTGTATAATAAAAGTTTTTTACCAAAGGCCTTGTATTATCAGGATTCATGTTGTTTGAAAAATTTACATTTCCCGGTGTACCACCAACGCTGCTTCCAGCACCTATCCAGTTATCAACTCCTTTGCATAATACATAAGGGTTTATCAACTCTAAACTATATCCTCCATTGGCCTTAACAGCAGATTGATACCATGATAAATCGTACTTGATTTGATTGATAATTTCACCTTTTGTATTTACTAATTGAACCAAATCGACATCATTATTTAAACCAACTAAGAAAGGAACGGCTAAAGTTTTTCCATAACTTTTAAATAAACTTTCATTGGTAGGATTGCTAATAATTAAGTACTCTTTGGGTTGAATGATATAATTGGGAATGCTTGCAAAACCAGTTAAATCAAATATTTTCCAATTACTGATGTCTATTGGGTAGTTTGTTCGGTTATAAAGTTCCATGAATTCAGCATCTGGTAATCCATTACTCGGTGATGGATCGGGCATTATTTCATTGATTACAATATCGTCAATACTTGGTTTGTAAAACCAAAAAGAGACATTTGTATCAGGCATCACATTATTGGCCAAATCGCTTATGTTTTTAACAGTTAAAATATAATTATTTGTGGAAATAAATGAATTTTTAAAGCTCACTAAAATACTTTTATTGTCACTGCTAAGCTCAGTATTTATAATAACTGGAAAGGAATAATTCAATTCAAAATTACTTATATTGTTGGCAGTATTGATGTCTAATCTTTCATTGAAATTTATTTGTATCACACTGTCATTTTTGAATGAATAATTTTCAATTTTTGGAGGATTTAAATCAATGATTGGCTCTCCAATGTATAAATTATCAAAATAAAAATTTGAAATATTTGTTGAAGTAAAGCGGGCAAATATTCCGGAGTATTCAGTGGATTTAAAAGTGGTATCAAATACATTTCCTTCTAATACAAAATTTCCATTAGCAGCAGTATCGCTGTATAAAATCCAATTACCTAAGCTGTCTCTATTTACTTTTATAGCTATGCTGTTATTTGTTTTTGAAACTGTTGCTGGTCTACCTGCAATGATTCGAGTTCGAATAGCTCCTTCTTGTTTGTATAAGCTTATAGAATCAGTATTTCCGGTACTTCCACCAAATTGAATATAGTATGCATTCAGGTTTCCTTTTAGATTTATTTGATCAGCGGCTAGGTAAAATCTACAAAAATTTTGTGTACTTGGACTGAAATTTAACTGAATAGAAAAACGCCATTCGGTATTTTTTTCAAAATTGGTTCGTGTACTTAAGCAAATATCTTTGGCACTTCCCGAAGTTCCTTTGCTTTGCAATTGAAAATTATTATTGATTTGCCATAGGCTGTCATCGCCTTCCCAATTTGGGTTGGCACTAAAATTTCCATCAGAAAAATCATCAAAAACTTGTGCTTTTAATGGAATGTTTGCCCACAAAAAAAACAAACATAAAGTGATTATTTTTTTCATTTT
>CAMCQX010000021.1 GCA_945876985.1 Chitinophaga pinensis | reverse complement strand
AAGTTTACAATCTGTCTTACGTTTTCGCGGTTAAGCGGAGTAAACATAATAATATCATCAATTCTATTCAAAAACTCTGGCCTAATTTGCTTGCGCAATAATTCCATCACTTGGTTTTTAGCTTTGGCTGTAATGGCATCTTTATCGCTATCTTCACTTTCCATTTGGTCAAAACTATCTTGAATAATATGTGAACCAATATTAGACGTCATGATTACAATGGTGTTTTTAAAATTGGCAGTTCTTCCTTTGTTATCTGTTAAGCGACCATCATCCAAAACTTGCAACAATATATTAAACACATCAGGATGCGCTTTTTCAATTTCATCCAGTAATACAACCGAATAAGGTCTTCTACGAATGGCTTCTGTTAACTGTCCGCTTTCTTCATATCCAACATATCCCGGAGGCGCTCCAATTAAACGGCTTACGGTATGTTTTTCTTGGTATTCACTCATATCAATTCTTACCAAAGCACTTTCTTGGTTAAATAAAAATTCGGCCAAGGCTTTTGCTAATTCAGTTTTACCAACTCCAGTAGTTCCCAAAAATATAAATGAACCAATTGGTTTTTTAGGATCACTCAATCCAGCTCTACTTCTGCGAATGGCATCGCTTATAGCAGCAATGGCTTCTTCTTGTCCAACTACACGTTTGTGTAATTCTTCTTCCAAATTCAACAGTTTTTCACGCTCACTTTGCAACATCCTTGTAACCGGAATTCCAGTCCAACGAGCTACCACATCAGCAATATCATCAGCGGTAACTTCCTCCTTCACCATTGGCGAATGATTTTGTGCCTCGTCTAGTTTGGCTTTAAATTCGTCTAATCGTTTTTCGGCATCTTTAATTTTACCATATCTAATTTCTGCAACACTAGCAAAATCACCATTGCGCTCAGCTTGTTCCGCTTCATATTTCAGGTTTTCAATTTCTTTTTTTGTGGTTTGAATGCCATCTACCACCACTTTTTCACTTTGCCATTTTGCTTTTAAATCATTTCTGTCCGCTTGTAAATTAGCAATTTGCTCCCCTAAATTCTTTACCTTTTCATTATCACCTTCGCGTTTAATAGCTTCTCTTTCTATTTCCAATTGCATAATTCTTCTGTCTAATTGGTCTATTTCTTCAGGAACCGAATCTATTTCCAAACGTAATTTTGCAGCCGCTTCATCCATTAAATCAATGGCCTTATCTGGTAAAAATCTGTCGGAAATATAGCGTTGTGAAAGTTCTACTGCTGCTATAATTGCATCGTCTTTTATACGCACCTTATGATGAACTTCATATCTTTCTTTTAATCCACGTAAAATTGAAATGGCATCTTCAGTATCTGGTTCTTCTACATATACTTTTTGAAAACGTCTTTCTAATGCTTTGTCTTTTTCAATATAGCGTTGGTATTCTGCTAAAGTGGTGGCGCCTATGCTGCGCAATTCACCACGTGCTAATGCTGGTTTTAAAATATTAGCAGCATCCATAGCTCCTTCACCACCGCCACCTGCGCCTACTAAGGTGTGTATTTCATCTATAAATAAAATAATTTCACCTTCAGCATCTATAACCTCTTTAACTACAGCTTTTAATCGCTCTTCAAACTCACCTTTGTATTTTGCACCAGCAATTAATGAACCCATGTCTAATGAGAAAATCTTTTTTGTTTTTAAGTTTTCAGGAACATCACCATTTATAATTCTGTGAGCTAAGCCTTCGGCAATGGCAGTTTTTCCAACACCAGGTTCGCCTATCAATACAGGATTGTTTTTTGTTCTGCGGCTCAAAATTTGCAACACCCTGCGAATTTCTTCATCACGGCCTATTACAGGATCTAACTTTCCTTGTTGTGCTAATTCATTTAAGTTTTTTGCGTATTTATTCAATGAATTGTACTGACTTTCGGCTGATTGTGAATTAACTTTTTGTCCTCCTCGTAATTCTTTTACTGCTGCTTTTAGTTCTTTTTCAGTTACACCAGCATCTTTTAATAAATTAGCTATTTGATGTTTTCCATCTAACAAAGCCAATAAAATATGTTCAACAGAAACAAATTCATCGCCAAATTCCTTTAAATAACTTTGTGCTTTCAGCAATACTTGATTTGTATCGTTCGATAAATGTTGGCTTTGGCCTGAAACTTTGGGATAACTTTTTACTATTGCTTCCAAAGTAGATTCGATACGAGCTTGATTAACATTTAATTTTTTGAATAAAAATGAAATGATGTTTTCATCGGTTTGTATTAAGCCTAATAATAAATGTGCTGGTTCAATAGATTGTTGCTCGTTTTTTAAAGCAATTTGCAAAGCTTCTTGAACGGCATCTTGCGATTTGATAGTGAAATTATTTAAATTCATAAGGCTATATTTATTTTAGAAATATGATTGTATTTTTTTATAGAACGTATTCGTCAATATTAAATCCAAATCAAATAGCGTGAATATTTGGCATTATTTAAAACCAATCAATGAATTGTTGACTTGAAAAACAAAAACAGGCTTTTTTAAAAACAAAAATACAGTCAAAAAGACTGTATTTATAAAGGTATTAAAGGTTTGGAAAATTTTAAATCAATCTATTTTATAAATCTTAAAAATTAAGTTGAGCTTGAATTCTTAATAAATTTCCATTCTGGAAATTGTTTTTCTTTGAAAAATCTTCAAATCTTCTATCAGATAATGTGTACATAAAAACCAATTCAAATTGTTTTGATGGCTGCCACTCAATTCCTATTTCAAGTTCTTTAACTTCATAACTGCGAGCATCTTTTTCATGTTTTTTTCCTCCTTGATAATATTGGAATCTAGTAAATGGAATTATCAAATGGTTTTTATAATTTAATTGATAATTTACTAAAATATATCCTCCTTGTAAATTCCTAACTTCTATTGAGTCCTTTAATTTATTATATTCAGGTCCTCTTCCTATGTTATATTCAGCTTGTAATCCAAATGGTTTTGGATAAAGTATTAACGAAGCTGCAATTCTTTCATCTTTATAGTTTAAATTACTATTCGTTTTTACACCGGTACTAAGGTTTGATTTTGTTAATACAAAATCACCTGTATATCCTTGAATTCCAGCTTCAATAATTTGGTTTTTTATCTTGAAAGGATATGAAATACGGGAAACAATATGTTGAGAATTATTTAATTCCGGATTATTTGCAGTTTGACCATTAAATGCTCCCAAAGCAAAAACACCATAATCACCACTTCCTTTTAGTCCACTTTTTACTAGTTCAGAAAAAAGTTCTCTTCTTTTTTGTGGTGCCCAATAAAAGAAAATGCCTAAATCACGTTCATTTGAAACAGCACTGTTTAAAGCATCATTTCTATCCAATGCCAACCTGTTTTGACTTGATTGCATGTTTTCAAAACCAAATGGAACTTTACTTTGACCAATTCTTAATCTAAATTCATTTTTATCGTCAAAACCAACATCAAAATAAGCATCTCTTAATTGTGCAAAATGTAATTTATCTGAACTTGGACTACTGGCCAAATCTGGTTGGATATAAAAATAAACTCGTTTATTTATTTGACCATAAAAAATTATACGCATTCGTCTTATAAAAAATCCACCATTATCTCCCCATGATTTATCACATTGCTCGCAATTTAACTTTGGATTTGTCTCTAATATTCTATTATATCTAACTTGAGTATAGCCTCTTATCGAAATAGATTCATACCATTTTTTATCAGAAATATTATTTGGTTTTATATTAATTGTTTTTTCTTTTATTGAATCAATTTGAGATATTAAAAATAAAGGTGTAAGTGTAATAAAGACTAATAGGTAGATATTTTTTTTCATTTGAACACTAAATTTATTGAAAACAAAGTAAACTAAATAATATTAAATTGTTAAATAATTATTATTTAATTTTCAGTAAAATGAAATATGTATTCAAAAAAAAAGCCCAAAACTTAAGTTTTGAGCTTTAAATATATTTATAAAAAAATGTTTACCCTGCCATTGCTCTGAAAAGCAAAAACAATATTCCCGATAAAATAATTGTAACAGGTAAAGTTAAAACCCATGCAATGGCAATATTTTTAATGGTTCCACCTTGTAAATTTTTCAATCCTTTGCTTGCTACCATACTACCAGCTATTCCCGATGATAAAACTTGAGTAGTACTAACGGGTAATCCAAATGCTGTAGCCATTCCAATAGTTGCTGCTGCCACTAATTCACTTGTTGCTCCTTGAGCATAATTCAAGTGTTGCTTACCTATTTTTTCTCCAATAGTTTTTACAATTCGTTTCCATCCAATCATAGTTCCTAAACCCAATGAAATAGATATCATTAGAATTACCCAACTTGGTGAATATTCTGTAATAGTTTTTACATCAGAAATAGATGATTTTAAAGTTAATTTATCAACTCCGCTTAATGCTATAGTATTACTTTTTCTTAATTTTTCAAGCTCCTTTCCTAATTTAATAACACTGTTTCTAACTTCAAATTTTTCACTTACGTTTAAATCAATAATAGGTTTTGAGTTTATTAATGTACTAATATTACTTGATATTAAATTTATTTTAGCTAATTCTAAACTATCTTCTTTAGTAATTTGTGTTATAATTGTTTTGTTTATTATAGAATCTATAACTGTAATTTCATGTTTTACTTTTGGTAAATCTACTTTTGAATTAATTGCAAAATAGCTAGGTGCAATTGCAATTAAAATAAGCATTACCAATCCAACACCTTTTTGACCATCGTTACTTCCATGACTATAACTAACACCAGTGCAAGTTAATAACAATACCATTCTGATAGCAAATGGTGGAGGATCGTTTGTTTTTGGTGCTTTAAATATTGATTTATTTTTAACACTTAACCTTAAAATATACATTAGCATAATGGTTAAACCAAAACCTACAATTGGTGATACCAATAAACTTAAACCAATATCACCAGCTTTACTCCAATTTACATAATTTCCGCTTTTTTCGGCTATAAATGAATAGGCTAATCCAACGCCTAAAATACTACCAACTAAAGTATGAGAACTTGAACAAGGAATTCCATAATACCAAGTTCCTAAATTCCAAATAATAGCTGTAAGTAATAATGCCATAATTAATGCTACACTATGGTAAATATTTGGATCAGCTAAAACTTCCATTGGAATTAAATAACTAATTCCCATTGCTACAGTAATTCCACCAGCAAATACACCAACACTATTACATATGGCACTCCATATTACGGCAATCCAAGGTTTTAAAGAATTTGTGTAAATTACTGTTGCCACTGCATTTGCAGTATCGTGAAATCCATTGATAAATTCAAAAGCACATGCAGCAGTTAAGCATGCTATCAGTAGAAATGTTAAGGTTGGGTCTAATCCAAACATATTTTAGGCTAATTTTTGCGCAATTATATGTTTTCAATAACTATTATTAATATTATGTAATTGTAAACAGCAATTCATATTTTTCTATCAAAGCAAATAGTTTACTAATGATTTTTTTTCTTAAGAGAAAAAGGATAAAATAAATACATACTATTTTTTAAACACCGTAAAAATTTATAGTATTTCTCAAAAACAAATCACAAAAAAAGTCACTAATGAAATTTGTTAGTGACTTTTTTTGTAAAAAATAGAAAGGTTTTATTTCTTTGGATTATTTCATTGCTTAAAAAATAATTAGAAGGCAAATTCCGGTTAAAATTCCTAAACCATAATTTTTCATTACTTTATCTCTTTTTATTTTAAATGCTTTCATCATATAGCCACTATGGTAATAGGCATTAGTCATTAATTTTTCGTTGGGGTAGTTTAACTTTTCATTTGGTGGTGGCGTGGATGAAAATATAACAGAGGGAACTAATCCAATAATAATACCTGCACCGGGAATTGCACTAACAATATAAGTAAATGTGGAGGCACCTTTATAATCCTGGTAATATTTTTCTGCATCACTTAATCCTTCATAGTAATAATCTATATCTTTGTTTTCCCATGGAACTGATTTTGTTTCAGCATTATTATTATTGTATTCATTTGGGCTTTCAATATTTACATTAATTGAGTCGGTTTTTTCAACTTTATTTATTACGAAAATATTTTGGACTGGTGGTGCTACAAAGTCTTTATAATTTTCCAATTTCCCTGTTTCATAATGAATTTTCAATAATTCTGATTTGAAAATTATATAAGTTGGTCCATTCTGATTAAAATACTGTTTGTAAATTATTTCAGTGGCATTTGAATCTATTATTTTAGCCTGAATAAATGCTTTGTTTTTCTTAAAAATAATGTCTTGTGAGAAACAAATATTTATACTTAAAATAAGCAATGTAAATGAGGTTAATTTCTTCATGGTTATTTTTTTTATAATTTATAAATGATTTATTATTTTAATTTTCCAACACATATTTTAAATGCAATATTATTGGTTGAAAAGGTTTTACCTAAATCAGAAAAAGTATTGTTGTTAATTAAAACAATTCCAAAACCTCCCCATGAGTTATTTATAATTATATCTAATTGAGGAGTTAACGAAACACCAGAAAACGAAACTTCTTCATAATCTATGCTGCTAAAGTTAAACCATGGTGATCCTGGTGAGGTGTTTGGCATTAATTTATCTGTTCTGTATAACCCAAAAGTTTGACCAAATCCAATTGATGGAATAATTTTTAGGTGATTACTTTTCAAAGGAATTTGATAACCATATGTCAACTTAAAAGTAGCACTTTCTTTTACCCTGTTCGGAATTTCATCACTAAAAATTCCACCTTCTTCTTCTCCATAATTATAAATTTCAAAACCTATAATATGATTTGGTTCAATTTGATAATTTCCACCATACAAATATTTTGTTTGCCATAGAAGTTTACTTATACCTATATTCACCCAATAAATTGGCTTTTGAGCAGGTGTTTGTGCCTTAGCAAATTGAACACTTAAAGTTAATATTATGAATACCTTTTTCATATTTCAGAAATTAGATATGTTTTATTAAAAATAGAAGAAATTATGGTTTTGTATTGTAACCAAACGATACACCCAATCTTGTAATTCCTTCAGTGGATGGGAATAAACACCAAAAATTAATAGGAATATTTAATTTTCCACTTTTTAAGGTTTTACCCAAAGCTAATAATAACGAACCTGTAAAACGTGAATCGCCTCTGCTATCCATTCTAGTTTCTAAAGCCATACCTTTTGCAATTGGGTCACTACCTTTATAAAATTTTCCATCTATTTCAACACCCTCAAGTTGTTTTGAAATACTTACGGTTGGTCCAAATGCAAACTCCCAACCATTTTTACTATTTCTAAATCCGTTTAAAATAGCAAGATTTGGAATAAACATAGATTGTTCAAGACCTGATATCATTGGAATAACTTCAAATAGTGCTTGAAAATTTCCTTCATTCAAATATTGTTTTTCAAATTGGTATCCAAATTGAAAAAACAAAGGATTAACTTCATAACCTCCATCTAATTTATTTGCAATAAGTGTTTTTCTATCCTGGCCTAAAACTGTAATGAAACCAAAACGAGGTCCTTGTAAATTGATTTTATTTTGATTGGGATTGTTTAAAGTATTTTCAAAATTATTTTGCTTAGTTAACATAACTAGTAAGTCTTGGTTTACAGTTTTGTTAAACATAGTTTGAACCGTAATTCTAAACATAGATTGAATTTCATCAGGCAAGTTATTAAATTCAATGGTGGTTGTTTTTTCAATGCTTTGCTTTTGCACATTAATCATCCTAATAGTTACAGTAATGTTTTGTCCAATTAATTCAGCACCACCAGTAATGATATAATCAGTAGGGATTACTTTTGCTATTTCAAGCAAACAAGTTTTACCATAACAATTAGAAACATTCAATTTGTTTTTTTCAATTAAAAAAGCAACATCATACTTGTCTGTTACATCAAAATCGTCCAATTTTTCAACTTCAGCTCTTAAAATATTTCCCAATTGAGTAGCATCATTTGGTAATCCTCTGCTTTCTGCATTTAATATAATTACAGTTGGTTTTACAGTTGATTTAACTGTTTGAGCATTTAATTCATTAACCAAAATAGTTAATAATAAAAACAAGAATACTTGTTTACTTAAGTTTTTTAAATTTTTCATAATATTTTTTGTTTATTTTTTACCCTACAAATATGATGGATATTGTTTTTTGGAAATAATTGATTTTGGAAGAACTATTTTAAAAGATTAGTATAAAATATATATATTGAAGTTTTTTACAATTAGAAATCCGATTATTTGCATTTTTTGCAAAAAAATAAATACGTTTTGCATATTTTGCAAAAAATAAAAGCAGTTTAATTGGTTAATTACTAAAAAAAATGGCGCAAGAATCAATAAATAATATTCAAGAGCAGCTCATCAATAAAATAAAGGCAGTTCTTCCTACAAACGAAAATTTAGTTCAAAGTATTTCTGATGTGTTAAATTTAAGCGTTGACAGTGCATATAGGCGCATTAGAGGCGAAAAATTATTCAATATTGAAGAAGTAGCTATCTTATGTAAAACATTCAAAATAAAATTTGACGAAGAAGTGGAAATTTTTAGTAATAAAGCTACTTTTGATTTTACTTTATTAGAACACAATAAGGTAAATTTCAAAAATTGGCTTGCTAATATATTGTCAAACTTAAAAGCCATCAGTTCTAGGCCAGAAAACACTATTTTATACTCAGCCGATGATGTTCCAATTTGGCATCATTTTAACGATGAAATACTCATTAATTTTAAGCTGTTTTATTGGTTAAAAACCATTCTAGGCGATGTTGATTTTATCAATAAAAATTACGAACCAACCTTAATTGATCCAGCATTGGTTCAAATGGCAAAAGATATTTCCTATTATTATAATCAAACCACCTCAGTTGAAATTTGGACAGAAGATTCCTTTAATTCAACAATTAAACAAGTAGAATACTTTTGGGAAAGTGGATTTTTTAAAGATAAAAAAGATGCATTGGCCATCTGCGATTCTATTAAAAATGAAATGGATTTATTAGTAAAAATGTGTGTCAATAGCAGTAAATTATTAAGTGGAAAAGAAAACTTTACCATGTATCAAAGTGAAGTAATGGTTGGTAATAATAGCATTGTGGCTAATATTGGAAATACTAAAATATCCTATGTAAGTTATAATACATTTAACATGATGACTACTAACAATTCTTTATTTGTAAATGAAGCAGAAGAATGGTTGAAAAATTTAATAAAAAAATCAATTCAAATAAGTGGAGTAGGAGAGAAACAAAGAAATCAATACTTTAAAAAATTGAATTATAAATTGGAAAATACAAGAAATAAAATTGAATTAAGCTAAGATTTTTGGTTTAATTGTACAATGAAATATTTTTTTTAAAAACAATTGAATTGATTCATAATCATTGAGCAAAATAAAAATAAATTTTAGTTGATTTTGTAATTAATATAGCTAATTTCGTTTATATGGATTTGAGTAATTTAATAAAACAATTTCTACAATATGTAGAGTTTGAAAAAAAACATTCAAAACATACTTTAATTAGTTACCAAAACGATTTATTGCAATTTGAAAATTATCTGCTTCATATTTATCAAATAAATTTAATTGATAAAATAAATCACCAGCATGTAAAAAGTTGGTTGGTTCATATGATCAATGAAGGTATTAAAAACAAATCAATTGGCCGTAAAATATCCACCTTAAAATCTTTTTACAATTTTTTATTAAGAGAACAAATTGTTGAAATCAATCCTTTAGAAAAAATTCAATCACCTAAAGTTGAAAAACGATTGCCAGAGTTTGTAGAATTAGATGCAATGAACAACTTATTGGATGATGACAACCTTCAAAAGCATTTCAGTGATGATTTTGAAGGATTGAGAGATAAGTTATTAATCAATTTGTTTTATTCAACGGGTATTCGATTATCAGAATTACAAAACTTACAAAATTCAAATATTGATTTTTTTCAAAAACAAATAAAGGTTTTAGGTAAAAGGAATAAAGAAAGAATCATACCAATTACCTCTGAAACTTTAGCGCTAATAAAAACTTATAATATTGAAAATAATAAACTTGGATTTTCAAATCAATATTTATTATTAACCAACAAAGGCGAACAGCTTTATCCAAAATTTATTTATAATACAGTAAAAAAGTATTTGAGTCAAGTGACTACATTATCAAAAAGAAGTCCGCATGTTTTAAGGCATACTTATGCTACGCAATTATTAAATAAAGGAGCTGATTTAAACGCTATAAAAGAGCTTTTGGGCCATTCAAGCTTAGCCGCAACTCAAATATACACTCATAATAGCATTCAGCAATTAAAAGAAGTTTACAAAAAACACCCTAGAAAATAAATATATTCATTCTTAACAATTCAAAACAATCAAAATTATGAAAGTTAACATTCAATCAATCCATTTTGACGCAGACCAAAAACTGCTTGATTTAATTACTAAAAAAGTAGAAAAAACGAGCACTTTTTATGAAGGAATAGATAACATAATGGTTTATTTAAGATTAGAAAAAGATGAACACAAGGAAAACAAAACAGTAGAAATAAAATTAAATGCAGGTGGTAAAGACATTTTCGCAAAAGAAAATAGTAATACTTTTGAAAATGCAATTGATTTGGTAATTGATAAAATTATTTCACAAGTAAAAAAACAAAAAGAAAAAACACAAGAAAAAATCTAAATTCTTTAAAATAATAAAGCCAACATTAAAAGTGTTGGCTTTATTATTTTAAAATTACTAGTTTTTGGCTTTTAGGAGTATTGTTTTCAATTCAAAAAAATAAAAATGTCATTGTTTTTCAATACTTATCGAAAAAAAAAAACTTTTTTTTATCTACCTGTTTGTAATTTGCATAAAAACACTACATTTGCAGTCCGAAAAAACGAACATAATAAGTTCTTTACATTTTAAAGTATAATATTTAAGTATAAATTAAGATATTACCAGTATCTTATAAATATAAAAACTAAAAGCCACTTTAGCTCAGCTGGTAGAGCAACTGATTTGTAATCAGTAGGTCGCTGGTTCGATTCCGGCAAGTGGCTCATTATTATTATACCCTTATAGTAATAAGGGGAGATACCAGAGCGGCCAAATGGGACAGACTGTAAATCTGTTGAGAAATCTACGAAGGTTCGAATCCTTCTCTCCCCACCAAAAGTATTATAAGCGAGAGTAGCTCAGTTGGTAGAGCGACAGCCTTCCAAGCTGTAGGTCGCGGGTTCGAGCCTCGTCTCTCGCTCTTATAATTGTTTTATTGAGTGATATCAAAAAAATAAAACAATTAACTTAAATAAGCATTTATTTGTTTGTTTAGGATAATAAATTGAGAGTTAATAAGTTCAATTTGACGAATGTTAAATTTATAAAGAACTACAACATTAAAAATAAACAAGCTGTTGTAGCTCAGGGGTAGAGCACTTCCTTGGTAAGGAAGAGGTCGAGAGTTCAATTCTCTTCAACAGCTCAAAAAAATAAATTAGCTCCATAAGGGGCTTTTGGTGCAATTAAAAACAATAAACTAAAAAAATAAAAATCATGGCTAAAGAAAAATTTGACCGTAGTAAACCTCACGTAAACATTGGAACTATTGGACACGTAGATCACGGTAAAACTACATTAACAGCTGCTATCACTAAAGTATTAAGTGATGCAGGTTTATCAGAAGCTCGCTCTTTCGAATCGATCGATTCAGCTCCTGAAGAAAAAGAACGCGGTATTACAATTAATACTGCTCACGTTGAATATTCAACTGCAAATCGTCACTACGCTCACGTAGATTGTCCAGGTCACGCGGATTATGTTAAGAA
>CAMCQX010000020.1 GCA_945876985.1 Chitinophaga pinensis | reverse complement strand
AAAATCAATTTTAAAAACTATGAGTAATTCATCTACCGGACATCCAAAAGGATTGTATTTGCTATTTATTACAGAAATGTTTGAGCGTTTCAGTTACTATGGAATGAGAGCAATTTTTATTTTATTTTTAACCAAAGCTCTTTTGTTCGATAAAGCGCTTAGCTCTGATATATACGGAAGTTATACTGGCCTAGTATATTTAACTCCACTTTTGGGAGGATACATGGCTGATAGGTACTGGGGAAATAGAAAATCAATTGTTATTGGTGGAATCATGATGGCCATTGGCCAATTCTGTATGTTTTTAAGCGGTTCATTTTACACTCAAGTTGAATTTGCAACGGTATTAATGGTTGGTGGATTAGGAATGTTAATTTTTGGAAATGGCTTTTTTAAACCAAATATTTCAACAATGGTTGGTCAACTTTATATAAAAGGCGATAAAAGAATTGATTCTGCATTTACTATTTTTTATATGGGTATAAATTTAGGAGCATTTTTATCACCATTAATCTGTGGTGGATTAGGAAATACTGGTGATCCTGCTGATTTTAAATGGGGCTTTTTAGCTGCTTCAATTGGAATGATGGTAAGTACTTTAATATTTGTTTGGTTAAAAAGTCATTACTTAGTTAGTCCAGAAGGAAAAGCGATTGGCGACAAACCAAACGTAAGCAGAGACATTGATGTTACAGCAAGTGCTGAAGAAGTAAAATCTGATTTTACACAAAAACAAGTGCTAACATGGTTAGGAATTGAAATAGGTTTATTCGCGTTGTTTTATATTTTAGGTCAAGGTGTAATTGGCTCATTTATATTCTCACTTTCTATAGCTGCTCCTGGTTTTATTATATCTGATAAAAGCTTAACAAAAGTTGAAAAAGAACGTATTTGGGTAATATATATTGTTGCATTTTTTGTAATATTTTTCTGGGCTGCTTTTGAACAAGCTGGTGCATCACTAACTTTCTTTGCCGATGAACAAACCAATAGAGAAGTAGGTTTAATGCTTTCAAAAAGTACACTTACCATCATTTATTCTGTTATTGTTTTCTTACTTGGATTTTTAGGATTTAAAGTATTTACCAAAATGATGAACGAACAAAAAGGTGTTAGAGAATTAATTCTTGTAATAATTGCTGCTGCCATTGGTTCATTGATATATTTAATTAGCGGAATTGCTCCTGAAGGAATGAATATTCAATCTATTCCTGCAAGTGCTTTTCAATCTGTAAATGCAATTGCAATTGTAATTTTTGCACCAATTTTCTCTATATTATGGACAGCTTTAGGCAATAAAGGAATGGAGCCTGCTTCTCCTTATAAACAATCAATTGGTTTGTTATTATTAGCTGCTGGTTATGCAGTAATTGCTATAGGTGTAAAAGGAATTGAGCCTTCGGCAAAAGTAAATATGATGTGGTTATTAAGTCTTTATTTAATCCATACTTTTGGTGAATTATGTCTTTCACCAATTGGTTTGTCAATGGTAAATAAATTAGCGCCAGTAAAATTTGCTTCATTACTAATGGGAGTTTGGTTTTTGTCAACAGCTTCTGCAAATAAATTTGCTGGTACTTTAAGTTCATATTATCCTGAAACCATGCTTTCGGTAGCTGCTGTTCAAAATGAACAAACCTTGAAAAATATAGTTGTTTGTGAAAAATTAGATAAAAAAGAAACCATTAACGGAGCCGATTTTATCAGTATTGATTTAATAAATTTAGAATCAATAAAAGACAAAACAGTTAAGGCAGAAGTGGTGAAAAACATTTTTGCCAATTCAGTAATTAAAGAAAAATCGTTTGTAGGTTATAAAATAAATAGCTTGTATAGTTTCTTTATGTTATTTGTATTTATGGCAGGAATTGCAGCAGTAATTTTATTCTTTTTAAGTAAAAAATTATTAACCATGATGCATGGTATTTCATAAATAAACAAATTTTTAAATAATTAATTTAATGAACGAATAAGTCTTACAATTTTTTTGTAAGACTTATTTTTTGAAATATTTTCAATAATCTATATGAATAAAAAACATCCTTTAGGCTTACCATTCCTATTTTTTACCGAAATGTGGGAACGTTTTGGTTACTATTTAATGATTGGAATTTTCCAATTATATTTAACAAGTTCAATGGAAAAAGGTGGACTTGGAATGGACAGAAAAGATGCTGCCGATATTTATGGAACTTTCATTGCATTTGTATTTTTGACTCCTTTTTTAGGCGGCTTATTAGCCGATAGAATTTTAGGTTACAGTAAATCTATTTTCATTGGTGGAATTTTAATGGGTTTGGGTTACCTAGGATTAGCCATTCCCGGAACGCAATATTTTTATATTTCATTGTTTTTAATTGTATTGGGAAATGGTTTTTTTAAACCAAATATTTCTACTCTTTTAGGTAATTTATACAATGAAGATAACTACAAACATTTGAAAGATGCAGGTTATAATATTTTTTATTCTGGAATAAATATTGGCGCTGCCAGTTGTACTTTTATTGCTGCATTTATGCGCAACAAATATGGTTGGAGTTATGCTTTTGGAACTGCAGGAATTGGAATGTTTGTGGGCTTATTGGTATATTTTATTGGTTTAAAACATTACAAACATGCCGATGTGTTAAAGCCAGCTCAAAAGGAAGATATGCCGCTTTCTAAAATATTTACAACTGTGTTTTTACCAGCTATTGTTGTTGGATTAGCAGCTTGGAATTTTCCTGGAAATATATTTGGAAGCGATAGTACCGATGCATTTATTTTTGCAACCATTCCTATCATTATTTTTTATGTTGGTTTGTATGTAAAAGCCAGTATTGCCGATAAAAAACCATTAGCAGCATTACTTACTATTATGTTGGTTTCTGTGATGTTTTGGGCAGTTTTCAAACAAAACGGAACGGCTTTAACTACGTGGGCACAATATTATACCGACAGAGAAACTCCTGCAGTTGTAAAACCTATTTCAGAATCACTTTATCAAGTAGAAAAAGTTACCAATCAAGTAGATTCTGTAGAAGCATTTACCGAAAAATTTTCATTGATAAAAGAAAATGGAAAGGCTAAAAAAGTATGGGATAAACCCGTTTATTTCCGAAATCTTCAAACCAAACTAATGCCTGCTGATCATGCTGAAATTTCATTATTTAATACCGAGTTATTCCAATCCATCAATCCACTTTGGGTAATTATATTAACACCATTGGTGGTATTGTTTTTTGGACTTTTAAAACGAAAAAATGTGGAACCAAGTACCGCATCAAAAATTGCTTTTGGATTATTGATTTCGTCAGTAAGCACTTTAGTAATGGTAGCAGCTGTTTATTATTGCGATAATGGCGCAGAAAAAGCTTCCCCTTTATGGTTAATTGGTTGTTATGGAGTGGTAACAGTTGGTGAATTGTTTTTAAGTCCAATGGGATTATCTTTGGTGTCAAAATTAAGTCCAAAACGTTTAACTGCATTGATGATGGGTGGTTGGTTTTTATCAACTTCCATAGGAAATAAATTGTCAGGAATTTTAGCCACTTTATGGGATGGATATGAAAATAAAGCTAATTTCTTTTTAGTAAATTTTGTGCTTTTAGGAATTTCTGCCATCATCATGTTTATGTTATTGAAATGGTTGAATAAGATATTGAAAGAACATATTTAGTATTTTTTCTAAATATTTAAAGAAAATAAGGGGAATAAAATAAACGTGCATTTAGAAAACAAACAATACAAATGGTATTTACTTTACACAGCTCCAAGGGCAGAAAAGAAAGTAAATGCTGAACTTATAAAAAGAGAGTTTACCACCTTTTTACCTTTACAAAGAAAGATAGTTCAGTGGAGTGATAGAAAAAAAACAATAGATAGTCCTTTGTTTAGCTCTTACATTTTTATTTATACTTCCATGAGTTTTTATTACGAAATATTAAATACTTTGGGTGTTGTAAAATTTGTAAATTTTCAAGGACAACCTGTTGTATTGCGTGATTCGCAAATAGAGTTAATTAAACTCATGGTTGCCAATTATGAAGACATTGAAGGAATAACAGAAACATTTGAAAAAGGCGAAAGTGTAAAAATTATTGCGGGTCCTTTGCAGGATCAAATTGGTGAATTAATAGAATATAAATCGACCAAAAGAGTGCTTGTTAAAATTGAAAACACTGGTTTTTCATTGGTAGTTCAGTTACCGAGTAATATTTTACGAAAAATATAACACTATTTTTGAATAAAATATTGTAATCTTGAATCAATAAATAAAAACAAATTATGATTTTAATAGTACTTGGTTTTATACTTTTAGGAGTTGCCACATTTGTATTCAATGCAAATAATATCAATGCAAAATTTAGCGGTCCACTAAAAATAATTGGAATAGTTTTAATTGGAATAGGTGTTTTAAATGCTTGTTTAAAACAAATTGATGCAGGCCAAGTTGGTGTAAAATCAATGTTTGGTAAAATAGAAGATGATATTTTATTGAGTGGTTTAAATTTTATCAATCCTTTGGTAGATGTAAATACCATTGATACCAAAACTCAAAATTATACTATGAGTGGCATTCACGATGAAGGTCAGAAAGCGGGCGATGATGCCATCCGAGTTTTAACAGCCGATGGTTTGGAAGTTACCATTGATTTAACGGTTTTATACCGGGTAGTTCCTTCCGAAGCGCCAAGATTATTAAAAGAAACAGGTTTGGATTATAACGATAAAATTGTTCGTCCATTAACCAGAACTAAAATAAGAGACAATGCTGTTTATTACGATGCGGTTGCATTATACAGTAGTAAACGCGATACTTTTCAGTTGAGAATTTTCAATAGCATTGAAAAAGATTTTAAAAGCAGGGGTTTAATTTTAGAACAATTATTGGTAAGAAATATTACCCTTCCAGCTTCTGTTAAAGCAAGTATCGAATCAAAAATAAATGCCGAACAAGATGCACAAAAAATGCAATTTGTTTTACAAAAAGAAAAACAAGAAGCCGAACGCAAAAGAGTAGAAGCACAAGGAATTGCTGATTATCAAAGAATCATTTCTACAGGGTTAAGCGATAAACAATTGCAATATGAAAGCATCAAAGCCAATTTAGAATTAGCAAAATCAGCTAATGCCAAAATTATAGTTTTGGGAAAAGGGAATAACCCAATGATCATTGATGGTAAATAATAAATTTATTCGTTTTTGTGAAAAGAAATTTTTATAAAAATTTTACTGAAATTTATTAGTATTGTAAAAAAGTAATTGGCTAATAATTATTGATATTATCCAACAAAAAAATACTATTTATTGATGAAATTATTAAAATCGTTAGCTGTTAACATATTTCTTATATTACTGGTTTTATACCTGTTAAGTTGGGTTGGCGCATTTTTGTTAAATAATTATACCAGACATGGCGAGTCGTTAACTTTACCCAATTTAAAAGGTTTAAGTTTTGAGGAAGTAGAAAAAATATTGGCTCAAAAAAAATTACGCTACATCATTACCGATACTGCTTTTATTGATTCTATGCCAAAAGGCAGCGTGGTAGAACAAAATCCTTCAGAAAATACCAAAGTAAAAGAGGGAAGATTTATTTATATTACCATCAATTCAAACTCATCTATTGGTGTAGATATGCCTAATTTAATTAATAACTCCTTGCGATTTGCGGAAACAGTTTTATTAAGCTCAGGATTAAAATTAGGAAGTGTTATTTACAGACCAGATGTGGCTACAGGTGCAGTTTTAGATCAGTTATACCGAAATCAAAGTATTCAGCCAAACGTAAAAGTTCCAAAAGGTGCAAGCATTGATTTAATTGTTGGAGATGGAATGGGAAGTACCATTGTTCAGATTCCTGATTTAAGTAACTTAACTTTAAACGAAGCAAGAGGAGTTTTGGAAAGTAGCATGCTGCAAGTAGGAAGCGTGGTTTATGAAGGAAAAACTGATTCGTTGAATGCCACTGTTAAACGCCAATCTCCAGCATTTCAAGAGGGACAAACTATTAAAAGTGGACAACAAATTGATTTGTTTTTAGGGGATAAATAATAATTTAAATAATAAGCAGACATTTACGTTTATTCAATTCAATGTTTAATTGAATAATTTAGAAATATTACATGAAATATACTTTAACACTATTATCTTTTTTATTATTTTTAGTTGTTGCCAATGCACAAGAAAAAAAAGTGCCTTTGGAAAGAAATGTGCTTTTAAATGAGGCAAATTCATCGCTTGATAATCATACAAATAAAAATATTTCTGTTGGTAAAACTGGTAATCTAATCATTCCTTTTACTGAATATTTTAATAATAAATTTTCTTCCAAGCCCGATCGTTTAAAATGGGCTGACAGTGCTGTAACTATAGATAATTTAAATGCAGTTTTTAATTCAAAAAACGTTAATAATGCTATTTATAATAATGGATTTGGCGAAGCAGATATACTTACCACGCAACAAATAAATACCACCAATGCTGGTGGAAATGCGTTTGCCTTAATTAATTATTCAACAGGAAATGATTGGAATAATACCGATTCATTGTTGTTTCAAGTTAAAGGAAATACAGGAGTTTGGAACACTTTATGGGTTTCAATTAATATTAGCGCTAACAATAAAGATGTGTTATTAAACATTAACTTTTTTGATGATTTGAAAAGCAATTTACTTCAATTTAGGTTAGTGAGTTATTGTAATACCGACACCGCTAAAAATGAAGTTTTTAAACTACATCAGTTTGTTGTTTCTTATAAAAACAATTTACCTTATTATGAATCTTTCAGACAGTTCATGCCATTCAATTTTTCACCAAATAATATTAGTTGGACTGGTTTTACCAACCAAGTTTCGCAAGTAAATTATACTGATATGTATTGGGGAAATGCGGTCATATTTAATGCTATTACCGAAATACAAGATTCAAGTTATTTTAATAACAATGGCTTGTATGGAAATGCTGATACGCTGATGGTAAATCCAATTGATTTTACAAAAGCCAATGTAAATGATAACGTGGTCATGAGTTTTTGGATCAGAGGATTCAAACAATCACGAGCTACCGATTCTATTTATTTGGAAACATTAGACAATTTAGGAAGATGGCAAAGAGCATGGGCTTCGGGAAGATTAGATACCAATTTTCGTAAAATAAATATTTCATTAAATGGTGGTAGATTACGTCATCAGTTTTTTAGTTTTAGGTTTATCAATAAAGGAACTTACACTAAAAATGACAGTATGAATTTTGCGATAGCAGCTATCAATATTTCTCCTAAAAGAGATTTGCCTTTATTTGATGATTTTTCAAACACTTCAGGCTTTTATCCCAATAATGATATTTGGTTAGATAGAAATGTTTTTATCAATAATAATTTTCCTAAAAACCAACCTAGTATAAACGTTGCTACATTTGATGGCTTAAATGAATTTGGTAATGCTTATAGCAAACAACCTATTAAAACCACTGCCGATATTTTAACAAGTAAAGGTTATAATTTATCGAGTTATACTTTAAAGGATTCTATTTATTTTAGTTTCTTTTATCAATATCAATTGCAAGGAACTACAGGTGAAATTTTTCCAACTGATTCGTTGGTTTTAGAATTTAGAACCACTCCTAATGATGCTGATTCGTTTTCAATAGTATGGATTCGTTCTGCTTTAGATACTTTGGGTTACGATACTTTTAACAGGGTTATATTTGCATTGCCAAAACAATTTTTACACGATAATTTTCAATTCAGATTTAAAAATATTGGTAGCTTAAGCGGAAATCTTAGTCAGTGGCATGTTGATTATATTAAATTAGATGCTGGCAGAAGTTTAGTTGATACCTTTAACGATGATTTAGCCATTTCATCTACTCCAACTTCATTGCTTAAAAAATACACAAGCATGCCTTGGAAACATTATGAATTAAACAAACCTACTTATACCAATGATTCCATTAATTTTTCAGTGTTTAATAACGACAATAGGAACTACTCGGTAAATTATAAAAGGGATTTAATTAACAACGAACAGAGTGTAGTTTTTACCGATAACAAAATTATTGGAAGTGTGCCTTTTTCCGTTGCCACACCTTTAAGTTCTATAAAATCCACCACGTTAAGTTCTACTTCAAATAATTTAATTAAAAAATTTAGTAATAAAGTAAGTGTAAGTAACAATGGATTTGCAGGAAATGACAATGTTCCCACCAATGATTCAATGACTACAACTACCACATTTAGTAATTATTTTGCTTACGATGATGGAACAGCAGAAGCAGGTTATGGCATTTACTTAAAAAATAATGCTTCAGTTGCATTGGCATACGATTTAGAAAAAGTAGATACCATTTATGGTGTTCAAATTTTCTTTAATCAATCGGAATATAACGTAAGTACTCGCAAATATGATTTAACAATTTGGGATAATATTTCACCCATCAAAGAAAATGCTACCCAAGATAGAATTATTTATAAAATGAAAGATTTGTTGCCTGTATATACCAACACTATCAATGGTTTTACAACTATTCGTTTTGATTCGGCTGTAGTAGTTCCAAAGCGTTTTTATGTAGGTTGGGAACAAGTAGGGCAGTTTGTTTTAAATGTAGGCTTAGATGAAAATTATGCTATTGGAAACAAGTTTGTACCCAATTTGAATATGTTTTATAAAACAGATGGTTTTTGGTTGCCAACAGAAATTCCTGGTGCTTTAATGATTCGTCCTTTATTAGGACAATTTGTAGATGTGCCAACAAATATTAATGAAAACCTAAAAGCTATGGAAGCCATTCAGTTTAATTTATTTCCAAATCCTACTAAAAATATTTTAAACATTGAAACTAATTGTAAAAATAATTGTCAAGTAATATTATTCGATTTAATGGGCAAGCAGGTTTTACAAACTGCTATTCAAAATGAAATGAATTCAATTCAATTACCAGAATTACAAACCGGTATTTATTTGGTTCAAATTTTAGATGAAACAACTGGAAACAAAATAACAAAAAAACTAATTATACAATAAAAAATGAGTGATATTACTACCGATGAATTAAAACAGCGAATGGATGCTGGTGAAAAATTAAATCTTTTTGACGTGCGTGAAACTTATGAATTCGATGAATTTAATATTGGTGCTACGTTAATTCCATTAGGTGAATTACCTAATAAATTACAACAATTAGCACATTTAAAAAACGAAGAAATAATTATTCATTGCCGAAGTGGTGCTAGAAGTAACAGTGCTAAAATGTTTTTGTTAGACAATGGTTTTGCTAATGTTAGAAACGTTTTGGGTGGAATGTTAGATTGGCGATCAAAATTCTAATTTTTAAATTCTAAAAAGGAAATTCGAAATTCGAAAAAAACTATAAAATGCTTTCAGTTATCTGGAAGCATTTTTTTTGAACATCGTCAGACGATTTATTGAGGCTTTGCGTTGCCAATGCGTCAGACGATTTTTAAACAGGTAAATGCAAACAATTAAACAATTTATCAATACAACAATTTACAATTCATCATTTCAACAATAAGCCTTATTATTGCATTTGATATTTATACAAACATGAATTTTATTGAAGAATTAAAATGGCGTGGCATGTTACACGATGTAATGCCTGGAACAGAAGAGTTGTTAAACAAACAAATTACCCGTGGATATATTGGATTTGACCCAACTGCCGACAGTTTGCACGTAGGTCATTTAACCCAAATAATGACTTTGATTCATTTTCAACGTGCTGGCCATCAACCGGTGGCTTTAGTTGGTGGCGCTACTGGTATGGTGGGTGATCCTTCTGGTAAAAGCGATGAACGTAACTTACTTTCTGAAGATATTTTACGTCACAATGAAAATTGTTTAAAATCTCAATTGAGTCATTTCTTAGACTTTAATGCAGGTGAAACAGGTGCTATTTTAGTAAATAATTACGATTGGTTTAAAGGTATTACTTTCCTTGATTTTATAAGAGATATTGGAAAGCATATTACCGTAAATTACATGATGGCCAAAGATTCTGTTAAGAAACGTTTGGAAGGCGATACCGGCATGAGTTTTACTGAGTTTACATACCAATTAGTTCAAGGTTACGACTTTTATTATTTATGGAAAAACCTAAACTGCCAAGTACAAATGGGTGGCAGCGACCAATGGGGAAATATTGTTACAGGAACTGAATTAATCAGAAGAAAAGGTGCTGGTGAGGCTTTTGCCATGACCACCCAATTAATTAAAAAAGCCGATGGTACTAAGTTTGGTAAAACTGAAAGTGGTGCAGTTTGGCTCGATAGAAAAAGAACTTCTCCTTATAAATTTTATCAATTTTGGTTAAATGCTAGCGATAGCGATGCTGCAAATTGGATCAATATTTTTACTTTATTAAACCAATCAGAAATTGAATTATTAAAAGAAGAACATGCTAAAGCTCCTCATTTACGTATTTTACAAAAAGCACTAGGAAAAGACATTACCATTAGAACGCATAGCGAAGCTGATTATAACACTGCCATAGAAGCATCAAATATATTATTTGGAAATTCAACTGCTGAGGCATTTGGTAATTTAGATGATGCCACTTTCTTAGATATTTTTGATGGCGTTCCGCTATTTACAATTACAAAAACTGATTTAGAAAATGCCATTAACATTGTTGATTTTTTAGTGGAAAATACCACCATATTTCCATCAAAAAGTGAAGCAAGAAAAATGATAGTTGGGGGAGGTGTAAGCATTAATAAAACCAAAGTAGAAAGTGAAAATGAAACCATCAATTTATCACATTTAATAAACAACAAATTTATCATTGCCCAAAAAGGCAAGAAAAACTATTTTTTAATAACGGTCAGTTAATAAGCAATTGGCAATATGCAATTAACAAAAAGCAATAAATCAATTTTTGTAATCTTTTAATCTTTCAATATTTCAATATTCGTATGAAAACCATCACTCCAAAAGAACTTCCATTAGCTGAATTTCACAATGCATTGTTAACCGCAATTGCACCAAGGCCAATATGTTTTGCTAGTACCATGGATGAAGAGGGGAATTCAAACTTAAGTCCTTTTAGTTTTTTCAATATTTTTGGTTCTAATCCAACTACATTAATATTTTCACCAGCTAGGCGTGTTAGAGATAATACCATTAAACATACTTTAGAAAACGTAATGGCTACCAAAGAAGTGGTTATCAATGTGGTTAATTATAATATGGTTCAACAAATGAGTTTAGCCAGTTGCGAGTACCCAAAAGGAGTAAACGAGTTTGTAAAAGCTGGTTTTACACCCATTGCTTCGCAAAAAGTAAAACCATTCAGAGTTAAAGAAAGTCCGGTTCAGTTTGAATGTAAAGTGCGTGAAATTATAGAAACTGGTTCTGAAGGTGGAGCTGGAAATTTAATAATATGTGAAATAATTTTGATGCATATTGATGATGCTGTTTTAACCATAGATGGTAAAATAGATCAACATAAAATGGATTTAGTAGGTCGCTTGGGAAGCGATTGGTACGTGAGGGCAAATGCTGATTCGTTATTTGAAGTTGCTAAACCAAACAGAAATTTGGGAATGGGAGTAGATAATTTACCCGAACATATTCGATTAAGTAAAATTTTAACGGGTAATGATTTGGGAATGTTGGCCAATGAATTAGCTATTCCTGATGCCGATAGTGTAGAAATATACAAACGCATGAACAAAAATGTGTCCGAAATTCATCAGCGTTTTGCCGATGATACTCAAAAACTACAAACCGAATTGCACAGATTAGCTCAATATTTATTAAACGAATCCAAAGTGAGTGATGCCTGGAAAGTTTTAATGGGGTAAAAACTGCAATTCTTGTTGATGCCGCTTCGCTAAAATACCATCAAGGGCGAATATAGGATTGCAGGCGAGGACACCTGCAATGGCTAAACAAGGGTGAAGTGCTATTCCACTATAAATTTTTTTGAAGTATTAGTTCCTAAATTTTCAATATTGATGAAATACGTTCCCTTTTTAAGTTGTTCAATATTTATAGTTTGTATTGATTTACTTAAAGCCACTTTTTGAACTTCTTTTCCATTTATATCGTAAATAATGGCAGTGGCATTCAATAAATTTTCTGAAATT
>CAMCQX010000019.1 GCA_945876985.1 Chitinophaga pinensis | reverse complement strand
GTTTTTTTGAATCTTTTTAGAACAATTAAATGTTTATTTTGAAAATAAATTTTTTAAAAAATAATGACAATCATATTTGACTTTCTAATTATTTTCAAACAAAAAACATAAGTTTGAAACCTTATCATGAAAACATACCAGCAACTATTCGAATTATTTACCAGCCATATCAATGAGGCTGAATATGGTAAAAACCCAAAAGAATTATATGAGCCAATCAGCTATATGATGCAATTAGGTGGAAAGCGATTAAGGCCAATTTTATCGCTTATGGCTTTTAATTTATTTGAGGAAAATGTTGAAAATGCATTACATGCTGCTCATGCCATTGAGGTGTTTCATAACTTTTCTTTGGTTCATGATGATATCATGGACAATGCTCCATTGCGCAGGGGGAATGAAACTGTATATAAAAAATGGAACATGCCAATTGCCATTTTAAGTGGCGATTTAATGATGATAAAAGCTACGCAATTGCTCTGCAAAACCAATGATATTGATATCAGAGAATTATTGGATGTGTTTAATAATACTGCAGTTGAAGTGTGTGAAGGTCAGCAAATAGACATGAATTTTGAAACCCAAAAAAGTGTTTCCCATGAAGAATATTTAGAAATGATAAAGCTAAAAACTGCAGTTTTATTAGGTTGTTCCCTAAAAATAGGCGCAATCATTGGTGGTGCAAACAAAGAAGATGCAAAGCATTTATACGACTTTGGAATAAATATAGGTTTAGCCTTTCAAATTCAAGATGATATATTAGATAGTTTTGGTAATGGGAGTATAACTGGTAAGCAAGTTGGCGGTGATATTATTGCTAATAAAAAAACATTGTTATTAATAGAATTATTAGGTTCGGTTCACAAAGATGATCAATTATTGCTTGAAAAAGCAATGATAAACCAAAATGATAATGATAAAATAACTATAATTTTATCACTATATAATAAATATAAAATAAAAGAGTTTGCAGAGGGCAAAAAAGAAATATACTTAAAATTAGCTTACGAATACTTGTCAAAAGTGAAAATAGATGAGTCAAAAAAAGTGATTATTATACATACTGCGCAAGAATTAATGAGCAGAATTTCATAATTATTATACCCGAAACAACTTGTATATTTTGGGCTTCAGCGCATTAACTAAAGTATAACAACTAACATTAATCAAGTGGATAAGTGAATCATATTTATTAGCATTTTTATTAAAAATGTTTAGGTTTGTGGGACTATTATTTTTTAAATTTAAAAAACAAAAAAACATGTCACAAAGAGATAACGTGATTAAACATGGCTCAGAAAACCCATTTGAGTCTATGAAGCAAAGATTTGACCAAGCAGCCAAAATTATTGGACTTGACGAAAGTGATTACAACGTATTAATTGCCCCACAAAAAACAGTAATAGTAAATATTCCTGTAACCATGGATGACGGCAAAGTGAAAGTATTTGAAGGTTTTAGAGTGGTGCATAATGCAAACTTAGGTCCGAGTAAAGGTGGAATTCGTTACAGCATGGATGTGCATTTAGATGAAGTAAAAGCTTTAGCAGCTTGGATGACATGGAAATGTGCGGTTGTAGGAATTCCTTATGGTGGAGGAAAAGGTGGTATTAAATGCGATCCAAAAAGTATGAGCAAAGGTGAGTTAGAAAGATTAACTCGTTCTTATACTGATATGATGGTAGATGTATTTGGTCCTGATAAGGATATTCCTGCTCCTGATATGGGAACTGGTCCGCAAGAAATGGCTTGGATAATGGATGAATATTCAAAATTAGTTGGTCATTCATCACCGGCTGTTGTTACCGGAAAACCAATTGTTTTAGGCGGTTCTTTAGGTCGTGTAGAAGCTACAGGTAGAGGTGTAATGGTTTCAACCAGAGCAGCTTTAGGCAAATTAGGTATTAGTCCAATAGGTGCTACTTGTGCTGTTCAAGGTTTTGGAAATGTAGGTTCAATCAGTGCAAAATTAATAGCACAACAAGGTTTAAAAATTGTTGCCATTAGTGATGTAAGTGGAGCTTATTACAGTGCTGAAGGAATTAATGTAGAAGAAGCAATTGCTTATCGCGATAGCAATAACGGAACATTAGAAGGTTATAAATTAGGTAAAATTACCAATGCTGAATTGTTAGAATTAGACGTAACTGTTTTAGTGCCAGCAGCAATGGAAGATCAAATTACGGAAGAAAACGCTTCTAGAATTAAAGCTAAAATTATAGTGGAAGGTGCCAACGGTCCTACAAGCGCAAGTGCAGATCATATTTTAAATGAAAAAGGTATCATGGTTGTTCCTGATATTTTGGCAAATGCTGGTGGTGTTACCGTAAGTTATTTTGAATGGGTTCAAAACCGTTTAGGATATTATTGGACAGAAGAACGCGTTTACCGCAGAGCTGATAGAGTAATGAAAACAGCTTTTGAAGGTGTTTATGCAGCATCATTGAAATATAATATTCCAATGAGAATTGCAGCTTATGCTGTATCAATTGCTCGTGTAGCAGAAGTAGAAAAATTAAGAGGAAAATTTGGTTTGTAAAATCTAAGTTTTTATATGCAAAAATCCCTAATTGAGTGAATCAATTAGGGATTTTCTTGTGTGTTGAATTCTAATTCTTCAGGGTTTCTTCTGCAATCCCAAACTAAATGAACAATTATGAATGTTGAATTCATTTCGTAAAATATTGCGTTTCTATCTTTTATAAATACCCTTATATTTTCTTCTTCTGTTTGTTTGCCAGCATAATTATACTTGGCAATTAGTTTTATTATTGATTTTATTTGTTTTGATAATTTCTTACTAAAAATTGAATTGCCATTTTGTAAAAAATAAAATTCTAAAATTTCGATAATACTTTCCTTTGCAACCTCTGTAAGTATTATCTTTTTTGAAGACATAAGTCAATTTCATTAAATACAATATCTAATTCTTTTGTATCATTCATATCTAATTGCAATTTGCTTTTTTGCAATTTACTTTTCTGCTCGGCATTTAGTTGAAATACAGTATTATTAAAATTTGAATTGTCAATCAAATTATTTATTGCAATTAAATAATTAGCATCTTCAATAAGTTCAATCTTTTGAACCAATAATTGCTTTAATTCTAGTGTACTCATTTATAAATAATTTATTCAAAAATAGAAAAATATGAACATAATACAATTTTTTACTTTTTTAATTGCTTATTTTCATCTTTTATTTAATCAGCACAAAAATTATATTTGTACAATAAATTTAAACAATCAATCATATTTACAATCATGGCAGGAAACGAATATTTTGGCGCAGATGAGCGCAAAGAAATAAATGATGTCTTAGAAACAGGCATTCTTTTTAGATATAATCACGATGCACAAAGAAATAATATTTGGAAAGCACGCGAGTTTGAAGCTGAAGTAGCCAAACTAGTTGGCGCAAAATATGCGCATGCCGTAAGTAGCGGAAGTACTGCTGTAAGTTGTGCCTTAGCAGCTGCTGGTATTGGTGCTGGCGATGAAGTAATTGTACCACCATTTACTTATATTGCTTCGGTTGAAGCAGTAATTTTTGCTGGCGCATTACCAGTTTTTGCTGAAATAGATGAAACTTTATGCTTAAGTGCAGAGGGAATTAGAAAAGCAATTACGCCCAAAACTAAAGCGGTAATGTTGGTTCATATGTGCGGACAAATGGCGCAAATGGATGAAATTATGCAAGTGATAAATGAGCATAATATTGTTTTGATTGAAGATGCCGGACAAGCAATGGCCGCAAGTTTCAAAGGTATTTCTACCGGATTATATGGAAAAACGGGTTGCTATAGTTTCGATTTTTTCAAAATTGCAACAGCAGGTGAAGGCGGAGTATTTGTAACTAATGATGAAGCTGCTTACAAATTAGCTGATAGTTACGCTGACCACGGACACGACCATCAAGGCAATAATCGTGGCATGGAAAACCATCCAGTTGTAGGATTTAATTATAGAATTTCTGAGTTACATGCTGCCGTTGGTTTAGCTCAAACGCGAAGAGTACCAATGATTCGTGAAATTAATAATAAACATAAAAAATTCATGATGTCAGAGTTAGGAAAAATTGCGGGTGTAAGCTTTGCAACTATTCCTGATGCTGATGGCGATTCGGCTACTTTTTTAAATATGTTACTTCCAAATACTGAAGCTGCCATGAAAACGGTAGATGAATTTAATAAAAATGGCGTGGCTGGTTTCAATTATTGGTTTACCAATATGTACCATTTTATTAATCAGTGGAATCATATAAAAGAAGGTAAAGTAGCAGCAAGAACCAATGTTCAGTTATTAGGCGCTCCACAAGATTATAGTAATTTGGAATTACCAAAAACGCAAGAAACAGTGGGTCGTTTAATTTCATTTGGAATAAAAGCTACTTGGTCAGAAGATGAGTTAAAAGATTTAGTGGCTAAAATGACAACGTCAATCAAATCGGTATTAGCACAAACAGCATAATAATTAGCCACAGATTACAATTATTTTACTGAAACTTGAAGTTTTAATTATTGTGATTTAAGTTAAAAATTATTTTTTAATAAAGAGAAAATCAGTGCCATCTGTGAAATCAGTGGCTAACAAATACAATGCATAAAAATTTTAAAAGCATAGAAAAAACAGTTTTTGGACGTGGTAGCTTTGGTCAATTGGCTGAAATTATTGCGCCAAAGCGCAGCGAAAACAACAAATATTTTGTTTACATAGTTGATCATTTCTTTAAAGGAAAAGATTTAGAAAATCAATTACAAAATCAACCTGAAGATACGGTTTACTTTATTGACGTGGATCCTCATGAACCAACTACGGAACAAATTGATCAATTGCGTGATGAAATTTTAGCAGGCAAAGGATTGCCAAGTGGCGTAATTGGAATTGGTGGCGGTAGTATTATGGATATTGCTAAGGCACTTGCATTAATGCTTTGCAATGAAGGACCATCGCAAAATTACCAAGGCTTAAACTTAATAAAAAAACCAGGCGTTTACCATGTTGGTGTACCAACAATTTCGGGAACAGGCGCTGAATGTTCTATGACAGCTGTACTAACCGGTCCAGAAAAAAAATTAGGTTTAAAATGTGAATGGACCATCTTTGATCAAGTAATATTGGACTCTGAGCTTACTGCTACTGTTCCAGTAGATAAATGGTTTTACACCGGAATGGATACTTTTATTCATTGCATTGAAAGTCGTGATGGAATTTTAAACAATGCATACAGCATGGCTTATGGCGAACAAAGTTTAAAGCTTTGCAAGGATATTTATTTAAGTGAAACTGCTGGACAAAGTCCAGAAAATGATGATAAATTAATGGTAGCATCATTAATGGGTGGCCTTAGTTTAACATACAGCGAAGTGGGTGTTTGTCATGCAATGAGTTATGGTTTAAGTAAAATATATGGCGAAAAACATTGCTATGCAAATTGTTTAGCATTCCAACATTTAGCCGATTATTATCCTGAAGGTGTAGCTGAATTCAATACCATGCTTGCAAAACACAATATTACACTGCCACAAGGCTTAAGTAAAAACTGGAGTGATGCAGAAATAACTGCAATGGCTCATGTAGCATATAATTTACCACACATGTGGAACCATGCTATTGGAACTGATTGGAAAGAAAAAGTAAGCATAGAAACGATTGAAGCTTTGTTTAGAAGACTATAAAAAAAATAAAAATATGAAACATTTAATTGTAACTCCTAATGATGATTATGACATGACACTTTTATTGAATGAAATTAGTAAAATAGCTGGTGTTAAAAATGTAGCATTGGAAGATAATTTTGCAATAGCTGGAAATGTTTTAAATGAAAATGATTATTTTAATATTGTAAATGAAGCTGAAGCTGATGATTATTTACCAGTTAAAAATGTTTTTGAAAATTTGAAGAAAAAGTTTTCGGAATGAATATAATTGTCTCAAAAAAGGCTCAAAACGATTTAAATAATATTTTAGAATATATAGCTGAAGCAGGTTATCCCGAAACGGCTCACAGGTATTTGGAAAGGCTCATGCATTTTATTAATTCATTGGCTATTTATAATAAAAAGTATCAATTATGTAGGAACAGAATATTTAGACTAGCTGGTTTTAGGTGTGTAGTTTTCGAAAATACATATGTATTAATCTATAAAATCGAACAAAATTCTTTAAAAATAATTAGAGTTATTCATGGTAAAAACTTAAAAGAATAACTATCATAAATGAAAATACAAGAAGTTAATACTCCAGCATTATTCAAAGAATTTATCAATGTTCATCGCATCATTTATAAAGGAAATAAGGATTGGATTTGTCCGTTGGATAAAGACATAAAAAAGGTTTTTGATGCCAATGAAAACATACATTTTAAAACAGGTAAAGCCAAGCAGTGGATTTTAAATAACGATCAAGGACAAGCCATTGGAAGGATTGCGGCATTTTATGATACGACTCAATTTAAAGATAAAGAACACATTGGCGGACTTGGTTTTTATGAATGTATTAATGATTTAAATGCCTCAAAATTGTTATTTAATACTGCCACAAATTGGTTGAAGTCTGAGGGGATGAATGTAGTAAATGGTCCAATTAATTTTGGTGAAAAAAATGCTTTTTGGGGCTTAATGGTTGCTGGATATAAAAATCCGTCTTACAAAGAAAATTTCAATTGGGAATATTATGAAAAACACTTTTTAGATTTTAGTTTTAAGCAGCATACCGAGCAAACTACCAGTGAAATTACTTATGCTAATTTTGACATGGAAAGATTTAAAAAACTTTCGGCACGAGTAATGCAAAATCCTGATTATAGTTTTGAGCATTTTAAAATGAACGAATTAGAACGATTTGGTCTTGACTTTGTTGAAATTTATAATAAAGCATGGGCGCATCGCGAAGATTTTGTGCAAATGACCAAAGAACGCATCATGGCAGAAATGCTAGAATTGAAGCCAATAATTTTAGAAAAAGCCATTTGGTTTGCTTATGCAAAAGGGAAACCAATTGGTTTTTATGTGAGTGTGATAGACGTAAACCAAATTTTTAAAGAGCTAAATGGTAAAATGAATTGGTTATCCATGTTAAAATTTTTATATTATAAAAACTTTGGAAAAGTGAATAGAATTAGGGGAGAAGTGTTTGGGGTAATTCCTGAATACCAGGAAAAAGGTATTGAATCTGGAATGATAATTAGTTTATATGAAGCCTTATCTGTATATCCTAAAATCAATACTTCTGAGTTAGGTTGGATTGGTGATTTCAATCCAAAAATGCATGGATTATTTGAAAAATTAGGAGCTAAAACTACCAAAGTACACAGAACATATAGATTGGAATTATAGCATAAAAAATTGATGCTTTTTTAATTTACATAATCCCACTAGATACTCGCAGATAGTTTTTATTTGTTATTCCGTAAAAAATGATTTGATTTGAATAAGCTAATTATTTTTTTATCAAGATATTAATTCATAAAATTCTATGATACGACACGTAATTTTTTTTTATTGTTTTATGTTTTGGACTTGTCATTTAATTGGTCAAGAACAAAAATCTAAATGGAAAATTGGTGGCAATGCAGGAATTTATGGAGACTTCTATTCTTTGAATTCTGATACTCCTGGTGCGGTTGATTCGCGTAGACCAGGTGTAATGGGAAGGTTTGTAGTTAATACAACTGTTTCTTATGGCAAGTTTTCTATGCCAATTTCAATGATGCTTTCAGATGGTCAATATAGTGTAATACTACCACATTTACCTGAAGGAAATTTAATTGATTACATTAAAAACCCTATCAATAGAATTGGAATTGCACCTAAATATAAATGGGCGCAATTACTTTTAGGAACACAAGTGCCTCAATATTCTGAATTAAGTGTTGGCGATTTGCCTGTATTTGGAGCTGGAATAAATCTTTCTCCAGGAAAATTTAGATTTTCAGTATTTGCCGGTACTTCACAGTTGGCAATTAAACAAGATACTACTAAAAATATACAAGGTATTTATGCAAGAAATATCTATTCTGCAAAAATTGGATTTGGAAAAGAAGATGCCTCCCATTTTTATTTAATATCGTCAATAATAGAAGACGATACCAATTCATTAAAAGTCAAACCAATTAATACGATGGCTCAAAAAGGAATTTTAAGTTCAATTGATTATAAAATCAAAATAGGTAAACAATATACCATCAATGGTGAAATTGCAGGATCTGCGTTTACACGCGATCTTACCAGTAAATCAGTTTCCATTCCATCAATAGATTTGCCGTCAAATATTTTCAAAGTGCAAGAGTCAAGTAGGTTTGATTATGCTTCTGTTTTCAATATTACCAAAGAAGGAAAAATATTTACTTTAAAATTAGGTGGAAAATATATTGGTGATGGTTTTGTGCCAATGGGTTTTCCATTTATGCAAACTGATAGATTGGAAATAACAATCGACCCAAGCTTTAATTTATTAAAAAATAAAATACAGCTTTCAAGCTCTATAGGAACTCGTTACAATAATTTATCAGGAGTAAGGGCTGCAACCACTAATCAAACCATTGGTTTTTTGAATATTAATTTTCAGTTTAATGAACAGTTTTCTTTAGCCACTTCATTCAATAATTTTAGCTTTAGAAACTCATTGCGAAACGATACATTTAGAATAGATATGGTTACTTTATCGTGGAGTATTAGTCCAAATTATGTTTACACAACTGATAAAAATATGCATGTTTTTAACTTAATGTATTCACAAAATACTTTTACAGATTTTAATACAATAAGTGGCGCTTTGAGTAATAATGATGCTAGAAATGCAGTAATATCTTACATGATTTCTAAGGTAAAAAATCCATTCAATATAAGCACAGTTTTAAGTTATTTTGATAATAATACTTCTTTAGGTTTATTAACTACAACTGCACTAAATCTTACTACAGGTTACAAGTTTTTTAGCAAAAAACTCAATACTAGCCTAGGAATTACTTATAGCGACAATCAAGTAAATTCTTTTGCTGGTGGTACACAAGTTATGACATTATTAGGACTAAAATATACCGTGAAAAAGAAAATAGATTTTTCAATAAATGGCTCTATCAACTTATTTAAATACGGTGCTGAAAAACCTGGGATTTCATACCGTGAAAATCTTTTGCGCACATCAATTACTTATAAATTCTAAAAATATGAAAAAAATTATTTCTACTTTTTTGTTTGCAATTACTTTGTTTTCAAACAATGTTTTTTCTCAATCATTTCAGTTGTTAATGGCTCCAAAACCTTCGCCATATTTATCAGATTGGCAAGCAAGGAATGAAACTGCGAGATTAGTGGTTAACAACACCAGTGGTTCGCCAATATATTGTAAAATAAAAACACAACTTTATAATGGCAGTGGCGCATTGGTTAGTGAAACTGATCTTTCAAAAATGCCTGTTTTAACCATTATGCCAGGCATTCAGCAATTCAATGCAGAGGATATTTATCCAACTTCAGCGCTTAAATTTTATGGTGCTTCGCAAACTTCTATTATTCAAACTGGAAGAATTCCGGATGACAATTATAGATTATGTACAAATTTGATGGATCCAACTACTGGAGTTGCTTTAAATGGTCTTCAACCACAATGTAAAATGTTTAGTATAGTTGCTTACCAAGCACCAGTTTTAATTGCGCCTCGCGATGATGAATCAATATCTGAAAATAACATCAGAGGTTTGATTTTTAGGTGGACACCTGTAACACCAACCCCAAATTTTATAGTAACTTATAAATTACAAATTTGGGAAGTTTTAGAAGGACAAAATAAAATAGCAGCGTTGAGAACCAATCAACCCATAATAGATAAAAATTATAGGGGAATAACACAAACCACTTGGCCAATTGATTTTGCAATGCCTGAAGTAGGTAAAAAATATGTTTGGACCATTACCGCTTTAGACGACCAAGAAAGAAATATGGTGGAAGGATATGGAATAGCAGAACCAAAAGGATTTGAAATAAAAAATCAATCACAGGCAAAAAGAATGGCAATGCCAATTCCTTCACCACCATCTAATAATAATTCGGTAGATAGTACTCCTGTTTTTACCAATGGAACTGCTGCAATAGGTGATACAATAAGAGCAGGTTTAAATGGTGAATTTCAAGTTTTGATTTCACAATTAACTCCAGAATCAGACGGCTCATTAACTGGAGAAGGGCGAGTTAGAATAGGTTGGCTAAAAACGTATATAGCTGTGGAGTTTAAAAATGTAAGAGTTGATTCTACTAAATTACTAAAAACGGGAGCTATAATAAGTACACAAAGTTTAATAACCGATACCGCTGCCAGTGCATATCCATTGGCTTGGGGGCAAAGTTGGTTGGCTGGACCTTGGGTTACAAACAAAGCCGATGGGCTAATGAATTGGAGTAACAGAAAGGTAAAAGGAGTAGTAAATTATATTAACAATAATATAACTTTAGGTCAGCCACCTATACCTTACGATACCATTCCAACGCCTGCTATTCCTGGTAGTTCACTTAAAATGCCATTTGGTGTGCAGTTTTATGGAGGAGCCGATAAGTTAGTAATAACTGAATTTATATTTAAACCCAATGAATCGAAAATAAATTTTTTGGCAATGGCAGAATTTGCCAAATCTGGAACAGTTTATCAATTAGGATTTGCGGGTAAATACTTTAAAATTCATCCATCAAAAATTGACTTTACGAATGGCAGGTTAGAGTTAGTAGAAGATATTATTCTTCCAAATGTTTCATCAAATCCTAAAATGAAATTTTGCTTTAAAAAAGGAACAGCTATTACTGGTTGTTATATTCAGTGGCAAAACAAAGGATTAACTGATATAAGTATTGGCTTAGAAGTTAAATTTACCAGAGATTGGTTTCTTCCTATTCCAACTTCGCCTGATTCGGTAATGGCTACTTTAACAGCAAATGCTACTAACATGCACGATATATTATTAACAGGAACAATGCCAGCATGTGAATTGGTGGGATGTAATGGCTTAAAATTACAACAAGCATTAGTAATAAATTTTGATTTTTCAGATATTAGGAATCCTTCCAATATGGTATTTCCTGCTAATTATCCTGATTCAACAGATGGAGTTACTTGGCAAGGAATTTACATCAAAAACTTTTCCATGTTAATGCCCGATGATTGGAAATCAGACCCCAGTTCCAATGCGCCAACCATTACAGCTTCTAATATTATTATAGATGACATGGGTTTAACTACCAACATAAAAGCTTATAATTTATTGACTTTACAAACTGGAAAAGTGGCTAATTTAAGTGCAAGTATTGATACAGTTGAAATTTCAATTGTCAGTAACTCTTTAGTAAATGGAAAAGTAATTGGTAAACTGGTTTTACCATTGAGTAATTCTACTGCAAATAATGCTTTGTTATATACAGCCACGTTTGCTTTAGCCATTAATGCCAATAGTTTTCAAATGGTAATTGTACCAATTCAACCTATAAGTAATGATATAATGAGAGGGAGTATGACATTGAATCCAACTTCAAATATAACTGCAAGTAAAGTTCCTAATATTTTAACATTATCTATTCTATTAAATGGTGTTTTTAAATGGGATAATCCAAATTTAGCAGCACCAGTTATCAATATCATAAACTCACCACCTACACGAGCATTAGGAATTAAAGGAGTTAAAATGGAAATGGCATTTGAAAACGTAAGTTTAACTTATAAAAATTATGCAGTTCCAAATGTTGATTCTTTAAAATTTAATATTGGAACTTGGAGTTTTGCAAGTCCTCAAAAACTTCTAGCCAATTTTCCAGTAACTATAAAAAATATTCATTATAAATCGCTTTCAACCGTTCCTTCAACCGATCCAAATTTAAAAGAACTAATCAGGGGTGCTTTAGTAATGGACATTATTGCAAATTTGACTGATGAAATAGGTGGAATGACCACTATTGGTGTTGCTTTTGCGCTTGAGCGTAATAGTTCTACTAAAAAATTTATACCTCAATATAAAGGAATTTTTATAGACAGCATTGAAGTTCACGCTAATTTATCGGCAGTAAAAGTAAATGGTTCGTTGCTTATGTATGACAATGACCCAAAGTTTGGTGATGGATTTAAAGCTACTTTATCAGTTACATTTACTGCTGTCTCATTGCAAATAAATGCATT
>CAMCQX010000018.1 GCA_945876985.1 Chitinophaga pinensis | reverse complement strand
AACTTGGATTTATAATAGGGCAAATTGGTGTCCGGGTGAACAAATAGCGCCTTACGAATATGAATTAAATATGGTTGAAGGTGCAAATATTATTGATATAGATTTTGATACTTTTACGGCAAGTGGTGGCGCTGGATACAGTGTAGCCGGTAATTTAATTTATTACACTGAATATAATTACAATAATGAAGTAACAGTTGATGAGATAATTTATCCAAGTAACGATTTTAGGTACCAACGCTTAAATCCAATTTGTGAAAATGCCCAGATTATTTTAAAAAATAATGGTAAAAATGAATTAAAAAATTGTGTGATTAAATATCAATCGGGAAACAAAACCATTAGTAGTTTTACTTGGCAAGGAAGTTTAGCATTTGGTAAAACACAATATGTAAACTTGCCTTATATTGATTGGGATTTAACAGATAAAACATTTAAAGTTTGGGTAGAGAAACCAAATGGTCAAACGGATGAAAACAATTCAAACGATAGAAAAGAAATGTATAATGTTGTAGTTCCAAAAACATTTCCTTCACAAATAATCATTGAAACAACAACCAATAAATTTCCACTAGAAAGTAATTGGACCTTAAAAAATGCTGCGGGAAATATTGTAGCACAAAAAAGTTTTACAACACCAAGTTTTCGTCATTTAGATACTTTAAATATTGGTTACGGTTGTTTTACTTTTCAATTAGATGACAGTGGAAAAGATGGTTTAGATTTTTGGGCTACAAGAAGTGGAACGGGTTCTGGTTCTATTAGAATCACTGGTACTAATCCTTATAGAGTTGTTCAGCAAATAAATCCGGATTTTGGTAGTTTTTATAAAATTAGTTTTACAGGAATAGCAGGCTTAGGAAATGAAGAAATACTTGGCAATGAAATGTTAAAAGTATACCCAAATCCTGCTACAAACCAATTAAATATTCAGTTAGAAAATTCATTAAGTAATGCTACCAAAATATATCAAGTTTATGATTTACAAGGCAAATTAGTTTATTCTAAAAACACAACTGATTGTATATTAGATTTGGATGTTACAACTTTTACCCGAGGAATGTACCTATTAATAATCAACTTGAATAAGCAAACGTTAAAAAGTAAATTTGTAGTTGAATAGACCATTGTCAATGGACATAAATAAAGGGCAATAAAAATATAAATATGAAATCAGAAGCAATACTTATCATTGGCTCAAATGGGCAAATAGGAACAGAATTAGCCGAATCGTTAAGAGGAATTTATGGTACAAATAATGTTGTTTGTAGCGATTTAAAATTACCTACCATTGAAACTGGTCCGTTTGAAATAATTGATATTTTGAATAGAAATGGTGTTTATGAAATTATAAAAAAATATAATATTACTCAAGTATATTTATTGGCTGCAATGCTAAGTGCTACTGCTGAAAAAAATCCAAAATTTGCGTGGGATTTAAACATGCAAGGCTTATTTAATATATTAGATGCTGCCAAAGAAGGATTAATTAAAAAAGTGTATTGGCCAAGTTCAATTGCCGTTTTTGGGCCTACAACTCCAAGTATTTTAACTCCTCAATATACTGTGATGGAGCCAAATACTATTTACGGAATTAGTAAACAAGCTGGAGAACGTTTTTGCGAATATTATTTTCAAAAATACAATGTAGATGTGCGAAGTATTCGTTATCCAGGTTTAATCGGACATAAGTCGGCACCAGGTGGTGGAACTACTGATTACGCGGTTCATATATACCATGAAGCAATAAAAAATGGAAAATATACTTGCTTTTTAAATGAGCAAACTACGCTTCCAATGATGTATATGCCTGATGCACTTCGTGCAACAATTAGCATCATGGAAGCACCTGCAGAAAATGTAAAAATTAGAAGCAGTTATAATATTGCAGGTATGAGTTTTAATCCATTAGAAATTGCCGCATCTATTCAAAAACATATTCCAAATTTCACCATTGATTTTGCTCCCGACTTTAGACAAGCAATAGCCGATAGTTGGCCCAAAAGTATTGATGATACGGAAGCTCGCCAAGATTGGTTCTGGGAAAATGAGTTTGATTTGCAAAAAATGACTGACGATATGATGTTAAATTTAACTAAACTACTCAAACAATCAGTTTAGTTATTTTATTATTTAGTGCTTCCTATCTATAATGTATTCCACCAACAAGGCTAGTTTATCAGCTATTTCACGGTTGCTTTGCAATGCTAAAATTGCCAATGCTTTTTCCTTGTATTCAACCATGGCCTTGCGGGTGTAATTGATACCATCGTGTTCGTTCACATATTTTATTACTTCTGCTACACGTTTTTTATCAGTATTGTGATTTTTTATAGAATTTATAATAAAATTACGTGTGGTTTTATCCGCATGATTGATGGTATAAATAATAGGTAAAGTAAGTTTTTTTTCCTTTAAATCAATTCCTGTTGGCTTGCCAATATCATCATCGCCATAATCTAGTAAATCATCTTTAATTTGAAATGCAATTCCTATACACTCACCAAACAAACGCATTTGTTCTATTTGCTCCTCATTTGCGCCAGCGCTAGCAGCTCCCATTGCGCAGCATGATGCTATTAAGGAAGCAGTTTTTTTACGAATAATATCGTAATAAATTTCTTCAGAAAGATTTAAGTTCCGGGCTTTTTCTATTTGTAATAACTCACCTTCACTCATTTGTTCAACAGCTGTGCTAACAATTTCAAGTAATTTAAAATCTTTATTTTTTATTGCTAAAAGCAACCCTTTTGATAGCAAATAATCACCGACTAAAACAGCAATTTTATTTTTCCATAAAGCATTGATACTAAAAAATCCTCTGCGTTCATCACTGTCATCTACCACGTCATCGTGAACCAAAGTAGCAGTATGCAAAAGCTCTACCAAACTAGCTCCACGATAGGTGGCGTCAGTTACACCACCAAATAATTTTGCACAATAAAACACAAACATTGGCCTTACTTGCTTGCCCTTGCGTTTTACTATATAAGTCATAATAGTATCAAGCAAAGCCACATTGCTTTTCATGGCAAGCTTAAACTTGTCTTCAAACAAATCAAGCTCGTTGGCTATTGGTTGTTTAATATTATTAATCTGACTCAACTTATATATTTTTTATTTTTATGCATTACAAATCTAAACTTTACTCTGCGCATCAACTACAGCAATAGTAACCATATTTACTATTTCGCGCACGCTACTTCCTAATTGTAAAACGTGTGCCGATTTTTTTAAACCTAAAAGTATGGGTCCAATGGCTTCAACCGAACCTATTTCTTGCAACATTTTATAAGTAATATTTCCAGATGAAAGTGATGGAAAAATAAATGTATTTACTGGATCACCATTTAACTCACTAAAAGGAAAATTATTAGCTAATAATTTTTGGTTTAAAGCAATATTGGCTTGTATATCGCCATCAACAACCATAAATGGATAAAGTTCTTTTAAAGTTTTACGAACTTGATTCATTTTTTCGGGTACTTCTCCACCAGCTGATCCAAAATTGCTATAACTTAACAAAGCAATTCGTGGTTCTATATTGAATTTTTTTACTGCTTTGTATGTTGAGTAGGTAATGTCAACTAAATCATCAGCACTTGGAAAACGATTTACAGTGGTATCAGAAAAGAATAAAGTGCCTTTTTTGCTTAACATTATATACATTCCAGCCACGTTTTTAGCGCCTTCCTCTTTTCCTAAAATTTGTAATGCGGGCTTTATGGAAATAGGATAATTTTTGGTTAAACCACTAATTAAAGCATCGGCTTCACCCATTTCTACCATCATTGGTGCATAATAATTTCTATCCTGCATCAGTTTCCTTGCTTCGTGTAAAGTAACACCTTTTCTTTGGCGTTTCTCAAAAAATATATCAGCAAAAGCATTGCATTTGATCTCTTCTTCTTTAGGATCAATTATGATTACATCGTTTAATTTTATATTGTTTTCAGCAATAATTGCTGCAATTTTCTTTTTGTTTCCAAGTAAAATTGGAATTGCTATTCCATCTTCTTTTACTATTTGCGCAGCACGTAATATT
Source organism: Chitinophaga pinensis (assembly GCA_945876985.1). Lineage (GTDB taxonomy): Bacteria > Bacteroidota > Bacteroidia > UKL13-3 > UKL13-3 > JAAFJM01. The sequence goes on along the minus strand of CAMCQX010000018.1, from coordinate 8,189 downwards.
TTATAATTATCAGCTTCAGCAAAAACTACTCTTTTAGGTTCATTTTTGGCTTTATCAGTAATTGCTCTTATAAAATTACTTTCTTTTCCTAATCTAGCTAATAATTGATTGTTATATTTTTCCCAATCATGAATAGGATTTTTTGCAACACCACAATCCATGGCGGCTTTTGCAACAGCTGGGGAAACCGTTGTAATTAATCGAGGATCAATAGGCTTGGGAATAATGTAGTTTTTTCCAAATATTACATTTTTTTCATTGTAAGCTAAATTTACAATTTCAGGTACCGGTTCTTTGGTTAATTTTGCTAAGGCGTATACAGCAGCAATTTTCATTTCTTCAGTAATTTTGCTAGCTCTTACATCTAATGCTCCTCTAAAAATATAAGGAAAACCCAATACATTATTTACCTGATTAGGATAATCGCTTCGGCCAGTAGCTATAATAATATCAGGGCGTGAGGCAATGGCAAGCTCATAAGAAATTTCAGGATTTGGATTTGCCAAAGCAAAAACAACACAATCTTTTGCCATGCTGCGCAACATATCTTGTGTAACCACATCGGCTTTCGATAATCCAACAAATACATCGGAATTTAACATGGCTTCTTGTAGTGAATTTATATTTCGAGAAGTGGCAAATTGTTTTTTAGTTTCGTCTAAATTTGGGCTGTCAGTTCTAATCACTCCTTTGCTATCGCACATGATTAAATTTTCCTTTTTCACACCTAAAGCCATCATGATTTTAGCACAACTAATTGCAGCCGCACCAGCACCATTATAAACTACTTGAATATCACTTATTTTTTTACCTACTATTTCTAATGAGTTTAACAATGCAGCACCGGTAATAATAGCTGTTCCATGCTGATCATCGTGCATAATAGGAATGTTCAATTCTTCTTTTAAACGTCTTTCTATTTCAAAACATTCAGGTGCTTTTATATCTTCTAAATTTATTCCTCCAAAAGTACAAGCAATGTTTTTAACGGTATTTATAAATTCTTCGGTATCTTTTGTGTTTATTTCAATATCAAAAACATCAATATCGGCAAATATTTTAAATAAAATTGCTTTTCCTTCCATTACTGGTTTTGATGCTTCAGGTCCAATATCACCAAGTCCAAGTACTGCTGTTCCATTTGAAATTACTGCTACTAAGTTTCCTTTGGCAGTATATTTATAAACATCATCCGGATTTTCGGCAATTGCTACGCATGGTTCTGCCACTCCTGGCGAGTATGCTAAACTTAAATCGCGTTTTGTATTGGTAGGTTTTGTAGGTACTACGGCTATTTTTCCCGGGCGTCCTTTACTGTGATAATTTAAAGCGTCTTCTTTTAATTGACTCATTATTTTTTTCTAAAATACTTATGATTAGTTGATTTATCTAAAAAGTAAATCAATATTTAAAGACAAACGTACTACATTTTTTTTACATAAAAATTTGATAAAAAATATAGTTGTAACTGCTTTAAAGCAATTGTACTTTTATTTTTTTAATTAAAGTGGTTTTAATTTAATTTTTGTTTACCTATTTCAGTACTTTTTGAAATCATTGTTTATGAATAAATGCTCTTGTTTCTTAATCGATATTTATCACTGTCATTATATTTTCTTAATCAATTCATAGATATTGATGATTTTTTTAAAAGATACTTAGAAATAGACTAAAAATATTTTTTTACCTATTAAAACTAATTAGTACTATAAAAGTTTAATATTGTAAAGTTTTATGAAAGTAAATATAGAAATAGACGATAATTCAGGATTTTGCTTTGGAGTAGTTTTTGCCATTTCTATGGCCGAAGATATTTTAGAAGCCGAAGGTAAATTATATTGCCTTGGCGATATTGTTCATAACGATGAAGAAGTAAGCCGATTAAAAGCCAAAGGTTTGCAAATAATTGACCATGAACAACTGAAAAATATTAAAAACGAAAAAGTTTTAATCAGAGCTCACGGTGAACCACCAGAAACTTATAAGTTAGCCTTGGAAAATAATATTGAACTTGTTGACGCAAGTTGTCCGGTGGTTTTAAAATTACAAAACAGGGTTCGTGAAGCTTATAATGATAATGAACAAATTCTAATATATGGAAAACATGGCCATGCTGAGGTTAAAGGATTGGTTGGCCAAACCAATGGTGATGCCATTGTTATTGAAACTTTTGATGAATTGGAAAAATACGATTTACCAAAAAAATTACAACTATTTAGTCAAACCACTAAACGCACAAAAAATTTATATAAACTAAAATCAACATTGGAAGAAAAAGGAATTGAAGTTGATTTTAACGATACGCTTTGTCGCCAAGTAAGTAACCGCGATGTTCAATTACCAACTTTTGTAAAAAAGTTTGATAAAGTAATTTTTGTTGCAGGTTTAAAATCTTCAAATGGAAAAGTACTTTTTGATGTATGCAAGGAAAACAATCCAAACACTTATTTTGTTAGTAATAAAAATGAACTAAAAAAAGAATGGTTCAATGAAAACGAGAATATAGGTATTTGTGGTGCTACCAGCACGCCACAGTGGCAAATGGAAGAAATTAAAGAAACGATTTTAGCTTTATAAATTTATTAATAATGAAAATGAAAACAATCATCATCGCTTTATCAGCACTGTCAATTGGCGCATTTGTATTTTACAGTTTTAAAAACCGCAAAGCTGAAAACACAGTAAAAGGAAAAGGTTTTTATAACTTAATGATTAAATCATTGGATGGAAAATCGAATATTGATTTCAGCCAATTTAAAGGTAAAAAAGTTTTATTGGTTAACGTAGCTAGTAAATGTGGCTATACACCACAATACGAAGGATTAGAAAAGCTTTATGAAGCCAATAAAGAAAAACTGGTTATTATAGGATTTCCTTGTAACCAATTTTTATACCAAGAGTCAGGAACAGCTGATGAAATTGCAACATTTTGTAAAAAAAATTATGGTGTTACTTTTCCCCTAACAGAAAAAATAGATGTAAAAGGAAAAGACCAACATCCAGTTTACCAATGGTTAACCAATAAAGAAAATAATGGGGTAAAAGATGTAACTGTTAAATGGAATTTTGGCAAGTTTTTAATAGACGAAAACGGAAATTTTATTGAATATTTCCCAAGTGGAACCGAGCCTTTAAGTGAAGAAATAGCTAAGTTTTTAAAGTAAATTGTTAGCTATTTAATTAATATTACTGCATTCCTAAAATGCAAACAAAAAGCCAAAATCATAACTGATTTTGGCTTTTTGTTTTAAATAATTTCATAAAAAAATGGAATAAAACAGAATGATAATAAACGCAAAAAGCTCCACAATATTGCGGAGCTTTTTATTAAAATTATTCAGTGATTATAACTATCGTCTATGGTCTATCAACCATGAACCATCAACTAATTAATATTCTTAAACCTAACTCTATGCGGAGCAGAATCACCTAAGCGTTGTTTTTTGTTTTCTTCATAAGCACTGTAATCGCCTTCAAAGAAATACACTTGTGAGTTTCCTTCAAAAGCTAATATATGCGTTGCAATGCGATTAATAAACCACCTGTCATGGGAAATAACAACGGCACAACCTGCAAAATTTTCAATGGCTTCTTCTAATGCACGCAAAGTATTTACGTCAATATCATTAGTTGGTTCATCTAATAAAAGCACGTTTCCACCTTCTTTTAAAGTAATGGCTAAATGCACGCGATTACGTTCTCCGCCTGAAAGTACACTTACTTTTTTACCTTGGTCGCTTCCACCAAAATTAAATTTAGAAACATAAGCTCTGGCATTTAATTGTTGGGTTCCAACCATAATGGTATCGGTTCCTCCACTAATTACTTCATAAACCGTTTTATCGGGTAATAAATCTTTGTGGCTTTGATCTACATAAGCAGTTTTAACAGTTTCGCCTACTCTAAAAGTTCCGCTATCGGGTTGTTCTAAGCCCATCATCATGCGGAACAAGGTAGTTTTACCCACACCATTTGGCCCAATAATTCCAACAATTCCTCCTTTTGGTAAACTAAAGTTTAAGTTTTCGTACAATAATTTATTACCATACGATTTGCTTACTCCTTGCGCTTCTATTACCACATCTCCTAGACGAGGGCCTGGTGGAATAAATAATTCCAAGGTTTGCTCTTTTTCTTTTTGGTCTTCACCCATCATTCTGTCGTAAGCATTCAAACGCGCTTTTTGCTTAGTTTGTCTACCTTTTGCACCTTGACGAACCCAATCTAATTCTCGTTCTAAAGCTTTAGCACGTTTGCCTTCCGCTTTTTCCTCGGCTTTTAATCGGTTTGCTTTTTGTTCTAACCAACTACTATAATTTCCTTTCCAAGGAATTCCTTCGCCACGATCCAATTCTAAAATCCAACCAGCTACGTTATCTAAGAAATACCTATCGTGGGTAACAGCTATTACAGTTCCAGGGAAAGTTTTCAAATATTGTTCTAGCCAATCTACACTTTCTGCATCTAAGTGATTGGTGGGTTCATCTAATAATAAAATATCAGGATTACTTAATAATAAACGGCATAAAGCTACACGTCTACGTTCACCACCCGACAGTACTTTTACCATTTGGTCTGGCTCAGGGCAACGCAATGCATCCATTGCTTGTTCTAATTTATTATCTAATTCCCAAGCATCGTTTTGGTCTAATAATTCCATTACAACTGCTTGTCTGTCCAAAATTTTCATCATGTCATCACCATCCAGATTTGGATCAGCTAAACTATTATTAATGTTTTCAAACTCTTCTAATAAATCAGTAATGTGTTTTACGCCTTCTTTCACACATTCTACTACTGTTTTGGTTTCATCTAAATTGGGTTCTTGCTCTAAAAATCCAATTTTGTAATCTTTATCGAATACTACTTCACCTTGAAAACTTTTATCAATACCAGCAATAATTTTTAATAAACTTGATTTACCCGAACCATTTAAACCTAAAACACCAATTTTAGCTCCATAGTAAAAAGAAAGGTAAATGTTTTTTAAAACTTGCTTTTGGGGAGGGAAAGTTTTACTCACTCCTGCCATTGAAAATATAATTTTATTGTCTGCCATAATAATTTATTATTTGAGGGTGGCAAATATATATGTTTTATTTTATGGATTTTGGCGAATTTTATGGTTTTTATTTCTATGTTAATTCTTTACAAAGTTTAGTAAAAACAACATAAAATTGTTTTATTTGCATCAAATATTTACTTGTCTTTAATAAGAGATTTAATATTTTTGAAAAAAATTAACAGAATTAATTTAAGTATATGAAAATAGCGGTTATAGGAACAGGTTATGTGGGATTAGTTACGGGTACTTGTTTTGCGGAAGTGGGTATAGAAGTTGTTTGTATTGATGTAGATCAAAAAAAAATTGATAACTTAAAAAAAGGCATTATGCCTATATATGAACCTGGTTTAGAGGAAATGGTGCTTCGCAATATGGAAAAAGAGCGCATTAAATTTAGCACTAATTTAGCCGAAAGTATTAAAGGCTGCGAAGTAGCTTTTATTGCTGTAGGAACTCCTCCTGGTGAAGACGGAAGTGCCGATTTAAAATATGTATTGGCGGTTGCTCGTGAAATAGGTCAAAATATAGACGAATTTTGTGTGGTAGTTACCAAAAGTACCGTGCCAGTTGGAACAGCAGAAAAAGTTAAAAATGCTGTTCAAGGAGAACTAACTAAACGTAATTCTGAACTTACATTTGCGGTAGCTTCCAATCCTGAATTTTTAAAAGAAGGTGCAGCCATTGACGATTTCTTGAAACCAGATAGAATTGTAATTGGTGTGGAAAGCAAACAAGCTGAAGACATGATGCGCAAATTATACAAACCGTTTTTATTAAACGGTCATCCAATTATTTTTATGGATGTTCCTAGCGCTGAAATGACTAAATATGCTGCAAACAGTATGCTTGCTACAAAAATCAGTTTCATGAACGACATTGCAAATCTTTGTGAAATTATGGGTGCTGATGTAAACATGGTTCGTAAAGGAATAGGTAGCGATGGACGAATTGGAAATAAATTCATTTATCCAGGAATTGGATATGGTGGAAGTTGTTTTCCTAAAGATGTAAAAGCGTTAATAAAAACCGCTAAAGATAATGGTTATACCATGAGAATTTTAGAATCGGTAGAATTGGTAAATGATGCGCAGAAATCGGTTTTATATAATAAAATAATGAAACATTTTGATGGCAATATTAAAGGTAAAACTTTTGCTATGTGGGGTCTTTCATTTAAACCAAAAACCGATGACATGCGTGAAGCTCCATCGTTGGTAATTATTGAAAAATTATTGGCTGCTGGCGCAAATGTAAAAGCTTACGATCCAATTGCCATGAAAGAAGCTAAACACATTTTAGGAGAACAAATTGAATTTACCAAAAATGAAAACAATGCTTTAATAGATGCAGATGCTTTATTAATTGTTACAGAATGGCCTGATTTCCGTTCACCCGATTTTCAAGTGGTAAAAAAATTAATGCGTGGAAATGCCATTTTTGATGGCAGAAATATATATGACATTACCGAAATGCAAGAATTAGGTTTCGACTATTATTGTATTGGTGTAAAAACAAAATAATTTAACAATAAACTATTGGATGAATGAAATGATGATGGTTCATTCAGTAGTTCCGCTCAAGCGGGATCCTTTCCATAGCAACCAAGTTCGCTAATGGAAAAGAATTAATTAAGACAAGGAGATGCTTACAGCATGACTGATTCTGTATTTTCATAAATACTAAAATAAACAAACTAATAAAAATGACTAAGAAAAGGGTTTTAATAACAGGAGCTGCGGGCTTTTTAGGTTCTCATTTGTGCGATAGATTTATAATGGAAGATTACCATGTTATAGGCATGGATAATTTAATTACAGGTGACTTAAAAAACATTGAACATTTGTTTAAGTTGGAACAATTTGAATTTTATCACCACGATGTAAGTAAGTTCATTTATGTTCCTGGACAGTTAGATTATATCTTGCATTTTGCCAGTCCTGCTAGCCCAATTGATTATTTGAAAATTCCTATTCAAACTTTAAAAGTAGGTTCCTTAGGAATTCATAATTGCCTTGGCTTAGCCAAACAAAAAGGTGCCAGGGTTTTAATTGCTTCTACTTCCGAAGTATATGGCGATCCATTGGTGCATCCTCAAACTGAAGAGTATTGGGGAAATGTGAATCCCGTAGGGCCGCGTGGGGTTTACGATGAAGCAAAACGTTTTCAAGAAGCCATTACTATGGCTTATCATACTTACCACGGATTAGAAACTCGCATTGTTCGTATTTTTAATACTTATGGTCCGCGTATGCGCCTAAATGATGGAAGGGTTTTGCCAGCATTTATCGGACAAGCATTGCGTGGTGAAGATTTAACCATGTTTGGCGATGGATCACAAACGCGTGCTTTCTGTTATGTGGACGATTTAGTAGAAGGTATTTACAGATTGCTGTTAAGCGATTATGCACAGCCAGTAAATATTGGCAATCCTAATGAAATTACTATCAAAGAATTTGGAGAAGAAATTATAAAGTTAACTGGAACAAGTCAAAAATTGGTTTCAAAACCATTACCTACTGACGATCCAAAACAACGCAAACCAGATATTACCAAAGCTAAGGAAATATTAGGTTGGGAACCAAAAGTGAGTAGGGAAGATGGTTTGAAAATTACTTATGAATATTTCAAATCACTGTCGCCAGATGAATTAACAAAATCGGCATATCATAAATTTCAATAATATTAAAAACACGCTTTAGGGCGTGTTTTTTTATTCCTATCTTCGCCAAATGTATTTCGTTTCTCAACTATTTATTTATCCAATAAAATCAATGGGTGGAATTGCTTTGAACCAAAGCAAAATAGAAGAACGTGGCTTGCAATATGACCGAAGGTGGATGCTTTGCAATGAACAAAATCAGTTCATATCGCAACGAGAATTTAATGAATTAGCATTATTTAAACTTCAGCTTACTACTAATGGTTTTGCGGTACAATATAAAAATGAGCCAACTTTTGAAATTCCTTTTTCAATAGAAGGAAGAACTGAAAAGGTAAAAGTTTGGGATGATGAATGCAAAGCAATTGAATACAAAAAAGCTTCAGAATGGTTCAGTAAAATGTTGAATTTTACTTGTAAATTATTTTACATGCCAAATGAAACTAAACGAAATATAGATGACCG
>CAMCQX010000017.1 GCA_945876985.1 Chitinophaga pinensis | reverse complement strand
TATTAAGTTACTCAGCCTATATAAAGGCTGAAAACAATTTGATAAGCGACTGTGGTCAATATACTTTTTTAGGCGATTTGGGAGGGAGATACGATTTTACATTTAATACTTTTGTAGCATTAGGAGGTAATTCTTCAGCCCGGAAAAATGCAACTTTTACAATGACGAACTCACCATACAGAAATGAAAATGGAGCCATCATAAAAGTTTTTCCTTTAAGTTATAATTTACGCAATAATATTATTTGGGGAAGTAACGATGATGAAATTTATTTTGTGAGAGATGTGGATGGAAATACCATTTCATCTAATGTTAAAAATAACAATATAAAAAGTGTTCTTTTTAGAGATGAATTAATTCAAAAAATTTCAACTATAGATTACAATCAAGTAAATTTTGATCCAACATTTGTTGATGCCAATAAGAAAAATTATAAACTAAAAGGAGGTTCTCCTTGCACAGGCGCTGGTGAAATAAACACCGGAATTAATATTGATATAGAAAATAAATCGAGAAATAATCCACCCGCAATAGGCTGTTATGAAATAAATTAATTTTTTTAAATCTTCTAATCTTTAAATCTAATGCTGCGATTGATTAATCCAAACTTGTGCACTATCAGGCACTTCTTGAATAATTACTTTTGAAAATCCACGACCAAAAATTCCTAAATGTCTAGCTGCTCGTTCAGATAAATCAATGATTCTTTTTTTGTGATAAGGACCTCTGTCATTTATTCTAACTATAACCCATCTGCCGTTTTTAGGATTTGAAACTTTTACTTTTGTATTGAAGGGTAATTTTCTGTGAGCAGCTGTTAATAATCGTTTTCTGTATTTTTCACCATTGGCAGTTCTTCGTCCTTCAAATTTTCGAGCATAATAACTTGCATTTCCTTTTTGAGTAAATAGTTTTATACTTGCAGCAGTGCTATCCGATTGAGCAAATAGACTTTGGCTGCTTGCAAAAGCAATGAATATACAAAATAAATTAAGGAATAATTTTACCATATTTATAGTGCAATGTAATTATTTTTTTTAAAATAGGTAAATTGGTTGTTTTGTTAATTTGTTTAAAGGTAGATAGGTTAGTTAGTTAATTTTCCAAAAATTCATTGATACAGTCATTTAACAATTCATAAAAAATACTATATTTGAATCAAAAAATAGATCTGTTTTTGTAAAATAAAACAAGATAAAATATATGAAATTTAACAATAGAAATGTATTTATAAGTGAAAAAGCCAAGATTGGAAAAAATGTTAAAATTGGCGATAACACAACAATTTATGACCATGTAGAAATTGGTGATAATTCAATCATTTGTAACGATTGTGTAATTGGTGAACCTTTAAACTCTTATTATTCCGATGATGATTATTCAAATCCTGTAACAAAAATTGGAGAAAATGCCATGATAAGAAGTCATTGCATTATTTATGCAGGAAGTGAATTTGGTAAAAATTTTATTGCAGGTCATAGAGTTACCATTAGAGAAAATGTAAAAGTTGGCGTTAATTTTTCAATTGGTACACTTTCCGATATTCAGGGTTATGTTAGCATTGGCGATTATTGTAGGTTTCATAGCAATGTGCATATTGGTCAGCAATCTAATATTGGAAATTTTGTTTTTATTTATCCATATGTGGTTTTTACCAACGATCCTCATCCACCCTCAAATATATGTATTGGTCCAACCATTGGCGATTATACTCAAATTGCTGTTCATAGTGTTATTTTGCCAGGAGTAGTTATTGGAAAAAATAGTTTAGTTGGTGTGAATTCAACAGTGAATAAAAACTTTGGAGATGAGCAAGTAATAGTTGGTTCTCCTGCAAAAGTTATTTGCTCAATTAGAGACATTGAATCAAAGGAAAAAGATGGAACAAAACATTATCCTTGGATGTATAATTTTGAAAGAGGAATGCCTTGGGAGGGAATTGGGTTTGAGGATTGGGAAAAGGGCAAATAGCAATTGATAATATGCAATATGCAAATAAATTAATCTTTTAATTTTTATGTCTTACAATTTAAAAAAAATATGCGAAAAATTTATTTAATAATCAGTTTATTTTTACTTTATTTTCAATCATTTGCTCAAACAAAAAATGTAATAAAAATTGCTTTGCTTATGCCATTTTGTGCACGGGATATTAATCAAAATCCTAACTATAAAAATGCAGATTTAGGAAATGCTTGCAGAGAGTATTACCAAGGATTATTAATAGCAGCAGATAGTTTAAAAAGTGCTGGATATAATATTGAAATTACGGTTTTTGATACAGAAAAAGATACTTTAAAGTTTAAAAAAATATTAGAAATTGAAGCTGTTCAAAATGCTGATTTTATCATTGGACCGGTTATTAAAGAAGGGCAATTAATGATGCAAAACTTCAAAAATAAAAAGAATGCTTTCCATCTTTCTCCATTATTTACATTTACCAAAACAAAAATAAATGATGAAAAAGCCATTTCGGCTTATCCCGATTTGACTTTTTATGCCGATTATTTTGTTAATTATTTGAATAAAAATTCTTCAGTTGGCAATATTGTTATTTTGGTTGGTAAAGATGTTTCAGATAAGTCATTGGCAAACTATTTAAAGCAAATAGTTAAACCCGAATTTCCTTTAAAAGTGAAGCAAATTGATTTAGCAAAAGTGACCGATATTTATAAAAATTTAAGTAAGGAAAACAATCATTTTATTTTTATTGCGAGCGATGATGAAAACCAAATAAATGTTGCTTTAAAAATGATAGCAGATACTAGCAATACCTTTAAAATGAATACATTTGGCTTAAGAAAAATATTAGATTTTAATATTATTAATACGGAATATTGGCTTAAAAGTAATTTGCATATTATTTCACCTTTTTATATTGATTATTCAAATTCTCTGACAAAAAAATTCATTGAAACGTATAGAAATTATTATGAAACAGAACCCAACGAATATGCATTTGTTGGCTACGATCAATTAATAATGACTGTTTCAACTTTTGTCCAAACAAATGGAAGTTTCAAAGATTTAAACAAAATTGCTCCTTTCTCGCTTATGTCAAATAGGTATTTGTTAAAAGAAAAAAACAATGCTTCAGGATTGCAAAATTCTTATTTGCATATTTTAAAATATACCGATGAAGGATTAGTGGAGGTTGCTTGGTAGTTTTTATTTTTTTTTTTAAAAATCTACCTATCTATTTCATAATTTAAATTGAGTTTTTATAAATAATAAGAATAAATATTTTTAAATAAGTAAACAATTTTGAAAAAATATTATTTATTATTTTAATCAACCAATCAACCAATCAACCAATCAACCAATTCAACCAATTCAACATAAATGAAGGAATCAAAACGCACTATTTTATTTTTAGTATTGGGCTCATTTTTTATTGCTAACGCAATAATAGCAGAGTTTATAGGAGTAAAAATATTTTCATTAGAAGAAACTTTAGGCTTCAATCCAGCCAATATTTTAATAGGAACATATAAACTTTCATTTAACTTAACAGCTGGAGTAATTCTTTGGCCCTTAGTATTTGTAATGACAGATATTATCAATGAATATTTTGGACAAAAGGCGGTTAAATTATACAGTTATATTGCTGCTGCTTTAATAACTTATTCCTTTTTAGCTATCTATTTTGCCATGCATGCAAAAGGGGCTGATTTTTGGAATGTAAAAACTTTAGCAAACGGAACATTAGATATGAATTTGGCTTATAACAATGTTTTTGGACAAGGACTTTGGATTATTATAGGTTCATTGGCTGCATTTTTAATTGGACAAATTTTGGATGTAAAAGTATTTCATGCAGTTAGAAATATTACTGGCGAAAAACATTTGTGGTTAAGGGCTACAGTAAGTACTTTAGTTTCCCAATTAGTGGATAGTTTTGTGGTTTTATTTATCGCATTTTATATTGGAAAATTAAATACGCCCGATCAATGGCCGCTTAGTCAAGTATTCGCCATTGCCATTGTAAATTATATTTATAAATTTATAGTTGCATGGTTGATGATTCCTTTTTTATACTTTGTTCACAAGCTTATTGATAGTTATTTAGGTAAAGAAACAGCTAATAAAATGATTCACGAAGCTGCTTTTAGTTAGCAAAATGTTTATTTACAAATTATGGCATTATTTTTTCAAGCTAAATAAAGCTTTACTTTGCCACATTATTTTAAATGAAAAGAATTTACGAAATTTTAGGTTTAGGCATAATTGATAGATACATTATGAGGAAATTTATTTCCACATTTTTTTTCTGTGTTTTGCTTTTTTCGCTCATAGCAATTTTTGTTGATATTTCTGAAAAAATGGATGATTTTATTAAACATAAACCATCTTTATATGTCTTGATTTTTGAATATTATTTGTGGTTTATACCTTATTTTTTAGGTTTATTGAGTCCAATTTTCTTGTTTTTGTCAACCATTTTTTTTAATTCAAAATTATCTCAAAACACAGAAATTATTGCTATTTTAAATAGTGGCGCTCCGTACTATCGTTTTTTAAAGCCATATATGTTATCGTCATTTATATTATTTGTTTTGTTTTTGGTAGCAAATATGCATTTAATGCCAATTGCCGATCAACATAGACTTAAATTTGAAGATAATTATATACATGATAAAGTTATTACTCAAAATAATAATATTTATTCTATGCTAAACGATTCTACTGTAATACACATGGAGTCTTATAATTATACTGATAGCGTAGGTTTTAATTGTACCATTGAAGGATTTAAAAACAATAAAATTTATAATAGAATTTTTGCTACTAGAATAATATGGAATAAAGTTAATAAAAACTGGACATTAGAAAACGTTCAACAGCGCTTATTTATTGGCGATGATGAACCATTAAGGAAATTTGCAAAATTGGATACTCTTTTAAATATTAAACCCGATGAGTTTGTTTTAAAAGCTAATTACGTTACAAGTATGACCAATCCAGAGCTGAATGAATACATAAGAAAAGAAAAAAGCAAAGGCGCTCCGGTCCATAAATTTTATGTAGAATTATACAAACGAGTTTCTGTACCCACTTCTTTTTTTATTTTAACAATATTAGCAGTTGCGGTTTCTAGTAAAAAAAGTAGGGGAGGAACAGGTGCGCATATTGCTTTAGGATTCGGATTAACAATTTCTTATTTATTTTTGATACAAATATTTAGTGTAATGGGTTTTACAGGCGTATTAGCTCCCGCATTAGCAGTTTGGATTCCGCCAGCATTTTTCCTAATTATTGCATTGTTTTTGTTAAAAACTGCTCCTAAATAAAACCATCTTGTTAAATAAAAACAAATACTTACAGTTACATTTTATTGTTTTACTCTGGGGTTTTACTCCTGTTTTAGGTAAATTAATTTCTTTACCCGCGCTCGATTTGGTTTTTTGGCGATTAATTTTTGCGGGTTTAAGTTTGGCTTTTTTTATTATTTATAAAAAATTCAAGTTTGATTTATCAATTAAAGAAACGAGCATAATTTTTATCATGGGAATATTGGTTGGCGCTCATTGGTATTTTTTTTACCATGCCATAAAAGTATCTAATGTTTCAATAGCAATGGCAGGATTTAGTACCATGACTTTATTTGGTTCTGTATTACAACCCATTTTACTCAAAAAAAAGTTCTTTTGGGGTGATGCATTTTATGGCGTAATTATATTAATTGGATTAGCCATTATTTTGCAATTTGAATCAGGAACAATTGAAGGAATATTTTATGGAATTTTAGCGGCATTTACGGGTGCATTTTTCGGAATATACAATGGGAAACTAATTTTAAAACACAATAGTTCCTACATAACAATAGTTGAATTTATTGGTGCTTTGGTATTTATTATTTTTATAAAATTAGTAATCAATGACAATTATTTTTACTTAGAACCATTTAAAAATTATGATATGCTTTGGCTCTTAGTATTAAGTATATTATGTACTACATTGGCATTTACATTAAGTGTTGAAATCATGAAATATTTTTCACCTTTTACTGTCATTATAACTAATAATTTAGAACCTGTTTATGGTGTTTTATTTTCGGTGTTTTTATTTGGTCAATCAGAAATCATGTCTACTCAATTTTATGTTGGTGCTATAATTATTCTTTTTTGTGTACTCAGCTATCCTTTTTTTAAGAAAAAATTTGATAACGAATATTAAGTTTATATTTTTTAATAAATCATTTCAAATCAAATCAAAAATCAATAATTTTAATGACTTTACGTTTATTTTTATATTTTATTTTAATGAACTGTTGTAAAGTTGTAAAAAATAATATATTTGTAACGTAATTAATTTTACTATGAAATATATACGTTTATTATTTGCCGTTAGTTCAAACGTTCCTCGTTGGGTCATTTTTATTTTTGATTTAGTTATTTGTACCATTTCTTTTGTATTAGCAGTAGTTTTACGATTTAGTTTTCAATTTAACAATACCAATTATATGACCATAATTATGGTTTTACCAATTGTGTTGTTAATAAAGTCAGTCTTTATGATGTACTTTAGACTATATTCTGGAATTATTAGACATACCAGTGCACAAGATGGTTTAAACGTACTTTACAGTTCACTTTTAAGCACTGTTGGAATGATTATTATTTCTTTATTTTATAAATCATTTTTCACAACAGAAAATCATATAATTCCATTTTCAATTATTATTTTAGATTTTATAATTTCTACATTTTTTTTAGGTGCATTTAGAGTATTTATTAAACTAATATATTTAAAAATATCATACAAAAACAATGGTTCAGCAGTAAATTATGTAATATTTGGTTCTGGTGAAGCCGGTATAATTACCAAAAGAAAATTAGAACTTCACAAAGGTTTAAATATTAAAATTGTCGCTTTTTTTGATGATGACAATAATATGCAAGGGAAATCAATAGATGGAGTAAGAATATTCGACTTTGATAAAGACATAAATACATTAAATATAAAGTACAATATTGAGAATTTAATTATTAGTGATGTTAACTTAAGTGTTAATAGAAAGCAGGAAATTATAGACCATTGCTTGGCCAACAATATAAATGTTCAAAACGTTCCTCCTATTGAAAAATGGATAAATGGAGAGCTTAGTTTTAATCAAATAAAAACGGTAAAAATTGAAGATTTAATTCAAAGAGATATTATTGAATTAGATATAAATGCAATTGGTAAACAATTGAATGGTAAAATAGTAATGGTTACCGGTGCTGCGGGTTCTATTGGTAGTGAAATAGTGAATCAATTATGTAAGTTTAAGATAAAGAAGATCATAATTATAGATTCAAGCGAAGAAAGTTTATATCAATTAGAAGTAAAAATCACAGAAAATATTGATAATTTTAACAAAAAAAATATAGAAATATTACTAGCAGATATTACAAACTGGGAAAGAATGAAAGGAATTTTTGAGCGCTTTCAACCAGAAATAATTTATCATGCTGCTGCATATAAACATGTTCCTTTAATGGAAAATAATCCTTCAGAAGCAATCAAAACAAATATTAAAGGCACCATGATTTTAGCTGATTTATCAGTTGAATATAAAGTAGAAAAATTTGTGATGGTAAGTACAGATAAAGCTGTAAACCCAACAAATGTAATGGGAGCAAGTAAGCGAATAGCCGAAATATATGTGCAGTCGTTAAGTAATTTTATGAAGGAAAATAAAACTAGTGAAACTAAATTTATTACGACCAGATTTGGTAATGTTTTAGGTTCAAGCGGTTCTGTTATTCCTCGATTCAAGAAACAAATAGATGCAGGCGGACCAATTACAGTGACGCACCCAGAAGTTACACGTTATTTTATGACCATTTCTGAAGCATGCCAATTGGTATTGGAAGCAGGGCATATGGGAAATGGTGGTGAAATATTTATTTTTGATATGGGCAAATCAGTAAAAATTATTGATTTAGCAAAAAAAATGATTCGTCTTTCGGGTTTGGCATTAGGAAGAGATATTCAAATTATATATACTGGTTTAAGACCAGGAGAGAAGATTTATGAAGAATTATTAAACGATAAAGAAAATACAATTCCTACTCATCATTCTAAAATTATGATTGGAAAAGTTCGTGATTATAAATTTGAAAATGTTAAAAATGATATTCAGAATTTATTAGATTTATACAATACACAAAATCAAACTGCAATAGTAGCTAAAATGAAGGAAATAGTACCTGAATTTATCAGCCAAAACTCGCCCTACGAGCACTTAGATATTAAGCAAGAATTAAGTGAAGTAACTGTTGAAAAATTATTAGAAAAATAAAAAGGATTACATTTTCAGTATTCCTAAGTTAGAATTTGTCTAAATAATATTTATTTATTAACAGTATTCCCTACATAATTAATCTCATTATATTCGCACCATTATTGAAAAAAGTTAGTCTTGATTTAAATCATTATGGCTAAATTGTCAATAAACAATAGATTTGTAAAGAATTTGTAAAGAATATTAAATGAAACTGAATAAACTACTATTTTTACTAGGATCTCTTTTTTTAGGAGCTAAATTAACAATGGCTGATGTAGCCGAAGGAGAAAAATTATTTAATGCTAATTGTACTTCATGTCATGCAATCAATGACAAAGTAGTAGGTCCTGCCTTAAAAGACGTTGATAAGCGCCACAATGAAGCATGGTTAATAAAGTGGATAAAAAACTCGCAAGCATTGGTAAAATCAGGTGACGCTGAAGCACTAAAAATATATAATGAATACAATCAGTCTGTAATGACTGCATTTCCTCAATTTTCAGATGAACAAGTAAAATCAATTTTAGCTTATGTTAAAACTGGTGGTGCTGTTGCAACAGTAGATAATGGAACAGCTTCAACTGGTTCAGCAAAAACTGAAGAAGGTTTTTATTCAGAAGGTTTACTTGTTGGATTACTAATATTTGCTGTTGTATTACTGATAATTATTTTTATTTTATTGAAAATAAGAAAAGTAATTGGTAAAATTCACGATGAAAAATATCCTGAAGAAGCTGATGAAAAAAAAATTCATTGGAAGCAAAATAAAAAATCTACTCGTTTTAAATTATTTGTTAAACATCCTGTAGTTGGTACTTTAGCCGTTGGTGCTTTATTAACCGTAGTTTTAGGATTATATGGTTATGATTATGGACAAACAAAAGTAGGAGTTCAAAAAGGATACGCGCCAGTTCAACCTATTAATTACTCACATGAATTACATGCTGGTAAATACAAAATCAATTGTCAGTATTGCCATTCTAGTGCTGATAAAGGAAAACAAGCTTCTATTCCTTCAGCAAGTACCTGTATGAATTGCCATGCATATGTAAAAGCAAAAGCAAAATATAACGGTAACGTTTCACCTGAAATTCAAAAAATTTATAATGCAGTTGGTTATGATGCTAAAAATGGAACATATATAGCTGGATTTAAACAACAGCCTATTAAATGGGTAAGAATTCATAATTTACCTGACCATGCTTATTTTAATCATGCACAACATGTTAAAATTGGTAAAGTGGAATGTCAAGCGTGCCATGGTCCAATAGAAACTATGAAAGTAGTTAGTCAACAACGTAGTTTACAAATGGGATGGTGTATTAACTGTCACCGTGAGGCTAAAGTAGACGTTGCTAACAATGATTACTATGAAAAACTACACAAAGATTTAAAAGCTAGCAACAAAGATTTTATTACAGTTGCTCAAAATGGTGGATTAGAATGTGCCAAATGCCATTATTAATCAAAACTATTTGACATAAATAATTAAAAAATTACTAAAAGAAGAATAAAATTTAAATGGGAAATACAAATAAATACTGGAAAGGTTTAGAAGAACTGAACAGCGATCCAAAGTTTGTTGCTAATAAGAATAAAGAATTTGCACAGGGAATTCCTTTGGAAGAAGTTTTAACTGATTCTGATGGCGAAATGCAATCAAACAGACGTGATTTTTTAAAATATTTTGGCTTTAGTATTTCAGCTGTTGCTTTAGCAGCATGTAATAATACTCCTGTAAAAAATGCAATTCCATACATTATTAAGCCTGAGAACATAACTCCAGGTATTCCAAATTGGTATGCTACTACTTGTGGTGCATGTTCAACTGGATGTAGTATTTTAGTAAAAACCAGAGAAGGTCGTCCTGTAAAAATAGAAGGAAATGCTGATTCACCAGTTTTTAAAGGTGGTGTTTGTGCTACTGGTCATGCCAGTCTTTTAGGTTTGTATGATAACGAGCGTTTAAGATTACCTCGTAAAGATAACAATGAGTCGACTTGGGAAACTGTAGATACAGAAATAACTCAAGCTTTAGCCTCATCAAAAAATATTAGAATTGTTAGTGGAACTAATACCAGCCCTTCTACCAAAAAAATTATTGCTGAATTTACAGCTAAATATCCATCAACAAAAGTGGTTGGATACGAAGCAATTTCTTATGCTGCATTAATAGAAGCTAACAAACGAGCTTTTGGTAAAGCGGTTGTTCCTTCATTTAACTTTGAAAAAGCAAAAGTAATTGTAAGTTTTGGCGCTGATTTTTTAGGAACATGGATTTCTCCAGTAGAATTTACTAAAGGATGGTCTAAAAACAGAAAAGCTGAAGATAAGAAAATGAGCCGTCACATGCATTTTGAAAGTAATTTATCAATTACTGGTTCAAATGCAGATTACCGTTTCCCTATTAAACCTTCCATGGAAGGAGCAGTATTATTAAGCATTTATAATAAAATTGCTACTGCAACAGGAGCGCCCACTTTTTCAATTCCAACTATCGAAATTGCTTTAAATTCAATTGATTTAACTGCCAAAGAATTATTAGCGGCTAAAGGTGAATCGTTGGTAATTTCTGGTTCTAATAATATCGACAATCAATTATTAGTAGCCAGTATCAATAGTTTATTAGGAAATATTGGAACTACTATTGATTTAGATAATTACTCTAATCAAGTAAGTGGTGACGATGCTGCTTTTGAAGCATTTGTTACTGAAATGGAAAATGGAGCGATAGATACCGTTTTATTCTATAACACAAATCCAGTTTACAGTTATTATAATGCTGATAAATTCAAACAAGCATTAAAGAAAGTAAAAACAACAATTTCTACCAATTCATCTACAGATGAAACGGGTGAATTATGTAAATACCAAACTCCAGATAATCATTATTTAGAAAGTTGGAATGATTCAGAACCTAAATTAGGATATTTTGGATTAACACAACCAACCATTACGAATGTATTTACTACTCGTCAGGTTCAAGAAAGTTTATTGAAATGGACTGGTAACAATACAGATGTTTACACATATATTAAATCAAATTGGGAAGCTAACATTTTAAAGGCTGGTGAAACAGTTTGGAATAAAACGCTTCATGATGGTTTCTTTATTGCTTCACCAAAAGTAGCTAGTTCAGCTTCTGCAGCAGCTTTATCAATTGACATTGCTAACAAAGCAACAGTAAACTATACTACTAATTTAAAAAACACTGAACTTAAACTATATACTAAAGTTGGTTTAGGTGATGGAACACATGCTAATAATCCTTGGTTACAAGAATTGCCTGATCCTATTAGTAAAGCTTGTTGGGATAATTACTTAACAATTGGTAAAGTTACTGCCGATCAATTTAATTTGAAACAAGGTGATGTAGTAACTTTAAAAGCTGGTAAAACAACAATAGAAGGTTTACCAATTTTGATTCAACCAGGACAAGCCAATTCAACTATTGGTTTGGCAATGGGTTACGGTAAATTAAAAGGCAAAGTAGCTTCAAACTTTGGAAAAGGTTTAGGTAAAAATGCTTTTGGTTTAGTAAGTTTTGAAAACAATACTTTTAGTTATAATGCCTCTAACGGTATTACATTAACTAAAACCGATGATGGTTATGAATTGCCATTAACTCAAACGCATCAAACTATTGAAGGACGTAATTTATTACGTGAAGCTTCTTTAAATGAGTATATTAAAAATCCTAGTGCTGGTAATAACGAGCATGCTCATATTATTTCATTATGGGAAGAGCATGATAGCAAAGGACACAAATGGGGAATGGCAATTGATATGAATGCTTGTACTGGTTGTGGATCATGTGTAGTTAGTTGTTCAGCTGAAAATAATGTTCCTGTTGTTGGTAGAAAAGAAATTTTAAACAGCAGAGAAATGCATTGGATTAGAATTGACAGATACTACAGTTTTAAAAACTTAGCAACTGGAAAACCTTCTACAAAAGAAAAAGAATACGATAACAAAGACAATAATATAGATTTTGAACATGTTACTGTCATGCACCAACCTATGATGTGTCAGCATTGTGGTCATGCTCCTTGTGAAACTGTTTGTCCGG
>CAMCQX010000016.1 GCA_945876985.1 Chitinophaga pinensis | reverse complement strand
GCATTACTCGATTTGATATTTATTTCATCAAAAACATATTCTGCATTATTGTATTCAATATTGGTATTTGCAATTTTAATTTCACCGCTGTTTTTATCAATGTTTTTTACTGAAAAATCACCATTTATTTGGGTAGAAACAATTAAGTCCTTATCGTATAAATTTAAAGTTTTAAGTTTTACACGATTTAAGTTTGCTTCAAATAAAAACGATGGTATTTTTTTATTTAAATCAAGCTTCCCAACTAAACTTAAACCAATGTTTTCGTCATTAATATGAAGCTTGCCATTGAAATATTTTCTATCAAAATCACCAGTTAATTCAATATTTTTATAGTTATAGCCATTGTAGGTAAAGTTTTGAATATTGGTATTTGCTGTTGCTTTTAACGTTTTTATATCAAATCCTTTTCCGTTTATTTCACTTGTTAAACTTAAGCTTCCAAACTGCTTGGTATCATTTAAAAGTGTCCCCAAGTTAAATTCTATAATAGCTAATTTGCCAGAATAAATTGATTGCATCGCATTATTCGTCAACTTCATATTTAAATCGGAACTAATGTTTCCAATTGGAGTTTCTAATTTACCATACGCTACAAAATCATTGAAAAAACCTGTATAACTTCCTTTAAATTTTAATAGTCCAAATCGCTCTAATTCTTTTGGCAATTCCATTCCCGCTAATTTATCTAATTCTTTCTTAACCGATGTAGCTGAATCTGCAAAAATTTCAATAAATGTTTGATCAATATTTGGCAAACCATTCATGCTCGCACGCCCATGAAATTGTGTATGATTTGCATATTTCAAATGCGCATCTTTTAAGTCTAAATTATCAATGGTGCCTCTTAATTTCGCGGTTACTATCGCATCGTAATTATATTCATTAAGCATTGGTGCAAAAAAAGCAACGTCAGAAATATGAATATAGCTTTGTTTTAAATTTGCAGTTAGTTTAACATTACTGATAAAATTATTTGCTAAACTATCGTAGTTTTCAAATTTCATACAAGCATAATCTTTTATTTTACTTTTATTTAATTGCAAATCGAGGTTTGCAAATTCCATAATAGTAGGGGAGATGATGGCTTTGCAAGCCATTTTTTTGATTTGTAAACCACATTTTTCAAATCCTGTTAATTCCTTTAAATAAAAATGCAAGGAGTCTTCTATGATTTTAAAATGGCTCGCGTTAATATTTATTCCGTAAAAATCTTGGTCGAAAGGATTAAAACCTGCCTGATCCCATTTAACAGTTGAGTCAATTAATTTAAATCTACAATTTGTGCCTATAACTTCATCAAAAATTAGTTTAAATTTTTGAGCATTTGCATTTGGCTTTATCGTATCATTTTTATCAAAAATGTTAAATAATACATCAATATTAAATGTTTTGTCGGGGTAGGTAATTACTTTACACATCCCACCATCTATATTTACTTTTGAAAGTATAAATTTTGATGAATCAATTTCAATTCCGCCAATATCAAATTGTAAATTCTTTACATAAAATAAAGTATCTTGTTTTTGGTCGCCCCAATAAATATGATCTAAACTAAATTTTGTCCAACCATCATAATTAATTCTACCAATATTTATTTCACATTTAAAAGCTTTACTTAAATATGAATCAGCTTTTTGTATAATAAAATTTTGGAAGTTTGAGCTATTAAAAATAAGGTACACAAGCAGCAATAAGGCAAAGAAAATGCCCAACAATGTGTACGATATTTTAATTAGTAGTTTTTTCAATGTAGTTTCGCCAAATATAAATAAATAATTTAAACTGAATATATTCTAACACTCTATTTTTTGAACCAAAAAATGTCGTTAACCAATATTACTATACTTGCCATAGAATCTAGCTGCGATGATACGGCTGTTTCAATTATAAAAAACGGTAAAATTTTAAGCAATAAAGTTGCAGGACAAAAAGTACATGAAATTTATGGTGGAGTAGTTCCTGAATTAGCCAGCAGAGCGCATCAAGCTAATATTGTTCCTGTTTTAGATGTGGCTTTAAAAACTGCAAATATTCAATTAAGTGAATTGAATGCCATTGCATTTACTCAAAATCCTGGCTTAATTGGTTCGTTAATGGTGGGCTGTAGTTTTGCCAAATCATTGGCTCAGAGCTTAAATATTCCTTTGATTGCTGTGAATCATATGCAAGCGCATGTATTGGCACATTTCATTGATGAACCCAAACCTTCTTTTCCATTTTTATGCTTAACAGTAAGTGGCGGACATACTCAAATTGCTATATTTTCTAATTATTTTGAAAGTAAAATAATTGGAAAAACCATAGATGATGCTGCCGGAGAGGCTTTTGATAAAGCTGCTAAAATGTTAAGTTTACCTTATCCTGGCGGACCATTAATTGATGAATACGCTAAAAATGGGCAAGTTGAATTTCAATTTGCCAAACCTAATATTCCAAATTTAGATTATAGCTTTAGTGGTTTAAAAACTTCATTTCTTTATTTTTTAAAAAAAGAAATGTTAAAAAATGAAAATTTTATTATGGAGAATAGAGATAATCTTTGTGCTTCTATTCAAAATAGCATTGTAAAACATTTAATGAAAAAATTATTATTGGCAAGTAAACAAACCGGAATAAAAAACATTGCATTGGCAGGTGGCGTTTCGGCCAATAGTAGTTTAAGAAATGAAATAGAAATGGAAGGTAAAAAATTAGGTTGGAATACTTTTATACCTGCTTTTGAATATTGTACTGATAATGCTGCAATGATTGCCATGACTGCCCATTATAAATTTCTGAATAATGAATTTGTAGATTTATCGGTAGCGCCTAGTTCTAGGTAAATATGGCTTATTATTGTTAAATTAAATATTGTTGATAAATTTTTATACAAAATAATTTGCTTTTTTAATTTCTTCTATTATTTTGCCAAAACATTTAAAATAAAAAAATATGAAAAAAATTTTATCAATTATGAGTATTTTTGCAGTAATGGTTATTGCTGGTACTACTTCAGTTAAAGCTGAAAATTATTTAGTAAACGATGAAGCAGTTGAAGCTTCATTTACAGCTGCTGTTGCAGCTCCAATGAGTGTTGATTTTATCAATGCTATTATTCCAAATGTTCCTGCAGAACAAAGTAAAGTTGCTGGTGCTAATGGTTTGGTTGCTTTTGTTTTATGTACTTTTTTAGGTAATTTTGGTGTCCATCGTTTTTATATGGGAACTGCAACTCTTACAGGTGTTGGTTATATATTAACTGGCGGTGGCTGTGGTGTTGTAGTTTTAATTGATTGGGTTGTGTTATTAATTAATAGCGACATTAGTAAATATGAAAACAATACTAAATTCTTCATGTGGTAATTTATAAGAAACCATAAAAAAAGCCAAAGTAAAATATTTTACTTTGGCTTTTTTTTATACCTAATTTGTTCAATTTAATAGATCAATTATTCTTGAATTCAATTTTAGATTGATGGCATTTACTTTTTTATTGTTTTGTTTTTCTACATTGTCTAAAGTATAAGTTATTCCTCCATTATAAAACAAATAATAGAATAAAAAACCTGTAAAAACACTTGTTACATAGTAACCATTATATACATTATAAACTCCCCAAGTTAATCCGGTTAAAATAAATGTAGCATTTACTACACCATGTAAAGTTTTTCCTATATATAATTGTCCTGTTCCTGGTAAAAATGTTTGTAGTGCTTGCGCGGTTTTTTCCCTTTTGGGTTTATAATTCAAAGCTGTTTTATATAATATATGAATTGAATTGGTATCTATTTTACCTTTGAAATTTTCTAACAATAGGGCTTTAGCTTCGCACCATTTTTTGCTTTTATTTAAATTCAAAATTTCCAACAAAACAAGTTTGTTTCTATAAGAAGAATCGGCAATAAAGTACTTTATTTTATTGATATTTAACTCCACTTCAGCATGGTTATTTGTTAAGAAATTCATTACTGAAAGTTGATAGTAATAATTGAATTTGAAAGAATCGGTTAAGTCGTTTTCATTAATCCTTAGCAAGGTTTCTATGGCTTTTTCGTATTTTTTTTCTTGTTTTAAATACAATGCTTTTTCAAAAATTAACTCATTAGTTGAAACTCCAATCTTACTTTCAAAAATATTTTGTTCGTATATAAGTTCGACCTCTTCACTATATTTTATTTGGTATAAACTATCGGCTAATTTTGTATGTTGAGCATTAGTTATAATAGTTGCGCAGCATAATATTACACTGAAGTAATATTTCAATTTTCTTGTCAATTTTTTCCTCCTTTCTGTTTTTATAAATATAGTGATAGCTAGCTAAAATATTTCCAAAATAAAATAAAGACGAAATAGAAGTAAATGTAATGAATCGAGCAGAATTAACTCCAGCATTATTATAACTTTCCCAAACTATTAAACCTAATGGCACATGAGTCAAAAAAGTACTCAAACCATCATAAGGTTTTCCAGCATATACTTTACCCAAACCAGGAACTAATGCCGATAAGCCAGCAGCAATAAATGGCTTTTTTGTTTTTAAATTTGCCTTTTTTCTCCATTTATTGAGTGAAACTTGAAGGTTATTATAATAAAACAATGAATCTTTGATTTGCAAAATTAAGCTGTCGTATACCAATAAATTATTGTTTAATAATGCAACTGAAGCCATAGTAATGGTTTTTATTTGATTAAACACCGAATCTCCTTTTATTGGTTTCAATTCGTTATTGATATAATTTTCTGAACTATCTAAATATAATAATCCAATTGATTGATAGATTTTTGATTGATTATAAAATACTGATAAATCACTTATTTTATTAAATGCCAAAACCGATTGTTTAAAAAGTTTTGTATTGAAATAGATTTTTCCTTTGTAAAAATAAATACTATCTAAGGTAGTTGTATTTTGAGGTAATAACTCACATTTATTTAAAAACAAAATAGCCAAATTTGTTTCTTTTTGATTAACTAAGTTTTGAAAAAAATCATAGTTGAAATTTGATTGCGCTTTACCAAAGCAAACAGTTAACAATAAAATATAAAGTAAAAATATCTTTCTCATTTATTGGTGTTTACATCCATAATCATCAACTGAATCTGGAAATCTGTTTTGACTATTTAATTTTTTAAAATCTAAATCAAGTGCAGTTATTCTATTGCACTTTTGAACCCTATCGGCTGCTAAAAACATACCTTTTATTAATCCATATTTTTTAATGCTTGCCTTAGCAAATTCACTACAAGATGGAGTAAACAAACAATTTGCATTTACTTGGCTAGAAATTACATTTTGATAAAAAAACATCAATCCAGAAAACGTTAAATTGATTGGATTGTATGTTTGCCATTTACTTTTATTTAAATTACTGTATGGCCTTATATATAATTTTGAGTTTGGTAAAGCATCCTTTTGTTTAATTAATAACAAATCGGATTTTTCAATTTGTGCGTTGCATAAAAGTCCAAAGAAAAATAAGATTATAAATACAACAAACTTCATTTTTTATCGTTTTTTACAATTTTAGCACTGGCAGGAATTTGATAATCAAAGTAAGAATTGGTTGCCAAATTATTTACTTTTATGTTCGAATAAACCGTTTTTTCTACTATTGAATCTCCTTTTTCACTATATTCAATATGTGTAATAGCCAAAGGAAAATTGTAATTTAATACTTTTGTGTAATTGTAATAGTAACTGCGTTTGATAACAAAATTTTTATTATTTATGAACTTTGTAAAAATAGGTTTTCCTTGTTGGTAAACTAATTCAACAATACTAAAAATTTTCATGTACTGAGCAGGAGGTAACCAAGTGGTAATTAAAAATCCATTCTCAAATTTGGAAGTATTTAGCTTAAATCCTAGTGCACGTAAGCCCAACTCATTATTTTTATCTTTTAAAAAATAATAGAGTGAAGAAGTTTCTGTTCCTTGTGTATAATTGTAATCTTTATAAACATAGTTTTCTATTGGATTATAAATGCTCAAATCTCCTTTTACATTATTTATAATAATTGTTTCAAATGGAGCAAGAATATGTGTTACCATTTTACCCTCAGAATTATAAAACAAATCGGCATTGGTAATTATTAGCTTTCCATTTAATACTTTTCTGCTTTGCATTGTTAAACTTATGCGTTCAAAATTCTCTTCAATTGATTTAAAGCTAAACAAACCTAAAACCAAAAAAACTGTAACCAAAATGAATTGGTTACAGTTTTTAAAAATACTTTTAGATATTTTATTATTTAGCATAATTAACCGCTCTTCTTTCTCTAATTACAGTTACTTTAATCTGACCTGGATAAGTCATTTCAGTTTGAATTCTATTTGATAGTTGTAATGAAATCATTTCCGATTCTTCATCAGTTACTTTTTCACTTTCTACCATTACACGTAACTCACGACCAGCCTGAATAGCAAAAGCAGTAGTAACGCCTTTAAAACTTAGCGCCATGTCTTCTAATGTTTTTAAGCGTTTCATGTAGTTTTCAGTATCTTCTCTTCTAGCACCTGGGCGAGCTCCGCTAATGGCATCACAAGCTTGTACTATTGGCGATAAAATACTTGTCATTTCTATTTCATCATGATGGGCTCCAATGGCATTCACTACTTCTGGATGTTCCTTATATTTTTCAGCTAGCTTCATACCTAATAAAGCATGTGGAGTTTCAGCATCATCATCTGGCACTTTTCCAATATCATGTAATAATCCAGCACGTTTTGCCAATTTTACATTTAAACCTAATTCAGCAGCCATGGTAGCACATAAATTGGCTACTTCTCTACTGTGCATTAATAAATTTTGACCATAGCTACTTCTGTATTTCATGCGTCCAACCATTCTTATTAATTCAGGATGTAAACCATGAATTCCTAAGTCAATACAAGTACGCTCGCCAATTTCTACTATTTCGTCTTCAATTTGTTTTTTAGTTTTTGCTACTACTTCTTCAATTCGCGCTGGGTGAATTCTTCCATCTGTAACTAATCTATGAATAGCCAAACGAGCTATTTCTCTTCTAATTGGGTCAAAACATGAAAGAATAATTGCTTCTGGGGTATCATCTACTATAAATTCTACACCTGTTGCAGCTTCTAAAGCCCTAATATTTCTTCCCTCTCTACCAATAATTCTTCCTTTTAATTCATCACTTTCAATGTTAAATACTGAAATTGCATTTTCTATTGCATGCTCAGCAGCTGTGCGTTGAATTGTACCTAAAATAATTTTTTTAGCTTCTTTGTTAGCAGTAAGTTTGGCTTCATCTACAATGTCTTTAACCCTGCTTAATGCTTCTGTTTTGGCTTGTTCTGTTAATGTTTCAACCAATTGTTTTTTAGCTTCTTCAGCTGTTAAACCAGCTATTTTTTCTAATTGTTTTTGTTGATTCAATAATGCCTTATCAGCCTCTTGTTGCTTAACTGTTAAGTTTTCTTGTTGTTTTTCTAACGATTGTTTTACTTGATCTAAATCCGAATCTTTTTTAGTTAATGCATCGGTTTTTTGTTTCAAATTATTTTCAATTTGTTTCAAACGATTTTCGTTCTGAATTACAGCAATGTTACGTTGATTTACATCTTTTTCATGGTCTGATTTTAACTGTAAAAACCTTTCTTTGGCTTCCAACTCTTTTTTCTTTTTGATAATTTCAGCTTGTGACTCAGCATCTTTCAATAGTGTGTTTGCTTTGTTTTTTTGTAAATTGTTATTTACTATAAACATCACAATCGCGCCACCACCAAATGTGAGCATAGCAATAATAACTACTAAATAAATTTCCATTTGTTTTGGGTTTAATTTTTTTAAATTTTAAAAAATCAGTAAACTAGCTTTTACCAGTATTACTCAGTTAAACGAAGAAAAATTTCTTTACAGTTGAACCTCAGCAATTAGTTTTTGTAACTCAAGCAATTCTTTGCTTGTTTGCTGCGTGTTTGCTTCCAAAAGCAAACTTATTTTTTGATATTCAGTAGCTAGTTCTATTGCAAACATGGCTAATGCATCTTGGTTATCTTTTAATGAAAATTGCTTGCCATAAGCTTGCATTTTTTCATTTATCATTTTACTTAAAGCCCTAATATTTTGCTCCTCGTTTGCAGCGATGGTTAGCGGATATTTGCGCCCAGCTATACTGATATTTATTGATATTTCGTTCAATCTGTTAAGGTTTATTCTTTATTCGCCTAACATTTTTATGCAATCATCTATTAGTTTTATTTTGTCAGTTAATTCTGATTTTAATTGCTTTTTTTCTGAATTCGACAATTGCATTTCACTCGCAAGTTTAATAATTTTATTGTTATCTTCTAATTGTTCTATTTTATTTTTTTTGTTTTCAATATTCTTTCGCAACTCATTTACCTCATTTTGTAACTCCATATTGCTAGTGGTCAATTTTTTATTTTGATTCAATAACTTTAAAACTTTTAGTTTTATTTCTGAAATTAATAATGAATTTGAATCCATTTTTCTTTTTTTTCTAAATTATCCTCTTAAAATAGCACCTGTTTCTTTCTCAAAGTTCTTAATTAATTTATTCATAACCGAATCTATTTCTTCATCAGTTAATGTTTTATTTTCATCTTGCAGCATAAAACTTAAAGCATAACTCTTTTTACCTTTTTCTATTTTATCGCCTTTATACACATCAAAAACATTTACTTGTTTTATTAAATTGCTTTCTGTTTTTAAAGCTATTTTTTCTAATTGAGAATAGTTGATTGCTTCGTCAATTAATAATGCCAAATCTCTTCTAACAGTTGGGAATATGGGTACAGATTTAATAAATGATTTTTCAGTTTTGTTAAATTCCATCAATAAATCAATATTGATATCCGCAAAAAATACAGGTGAATTCAAATCAAATTTATTGGTTAAATTTTTATTTATTTCGCCAATAACTGCTACTTGTTTTTTCTTGTAAATAACAGCAATTGCAAAATTATACTGAAGGTGCTCAATGCTTAAAAATTCTAATTTGTTTATTTTGCTTTTAGCAAATATATTTTGAACATATCCTTTTAGTATAAAATAGCTAGAAGGCTTGTTATTATTTGTCCAACTTTCGTTTTCAACAGTTCCCGCTAATGCTAAAATTAAGTGCGATTGCTCTACATAATTTTCCAACAAATTAATTCCACCAGCTTCTGTTTTTTCGCCTTTGTAATATGTTTTACCAAATTCAAAAAACTTTAAATTACTCAGTTTTCTGTTGTTATTATATTGCAAAGCTTCCAATACATTTGGCAACATATTTAAACGCATAATGTCTAAATCACTGCTTAAAGGATTTAACATTTTTACCGCACTTTGTAATTCATCTTCACTGTAATATGCCGATTTTGTTAAGGTGTTGGTAGCTATTTCATTGAAACCATTTGCAATTAAATAATCAGCCAAATTGTTTTTAAGTTTCACTTTATTTTCGGTTTCATTATACGAAATAGTTGATTTGATATCATTTCCAATTTCAATATTGTTTAATCCATAAATACGTAAAATTTCTTCTGTAACATCAGCAGGTCTGGTCACATCGGAGCGATAGGGTGGAATTGAAATTTTTAAAATCTCACCTTTATCTTCTACTATCTCAATGTCCAAAGCTTTTAGAATTTCTATTACTCTTTCTTTTTCAATTTCCTTACCAATTAATTGATTCGATTTTGTCAATGAAAAATCAATCATTGTGTTTTCAATTTTTGTTGGATATACATCAATAATGGCTGAACTTATAGTGCCTCCAGCAATTTCAATAATTAAATTTGCAAGGCGTTTAATAGCATCTATCGTAATGTTAGGATCTGTTCCTCGTTCATATCTAAAACTTGCGTCAGTACTTAATCCGTGGCCTTTTGCAGCTTTTCTAATGGTGGCTGCATCAAAGTAAGCACTTTCTAAAAATATATTTTTTGTTGTAGCCGAAATTCCTGAATCAATTCCACCAAATACGCCTGCTAAAGCCAATGGTTTTTCCGCATCACATATCATGCACTCATATCCTTTTAAAACGCGTTCTACTTTGTCAAGAGTATTAAA
The DNA here is from genome assembly GCA_945876985.1 of Chitinophaga pinensis. Lineage (GTDB taxonomy): Bacteria > Bacteroidota > Bacteroidia > UKL13-3 > UKL13-3 > JAAFJM01. The sequence goes on along the minus strand of CAMCQX010000016.1, from coordinate 2,356 downwards.
TTTACTGCCTTCAATTGCTTTTTTTACAATTATTTTATTGCCAATAATTTTATCCGCATCAAAAGCGTGTAAGGGTTGACCTAATTCATGTAACACATAATTGGTAGCATCTACAATATTGTTTATTGGATTTATTCCAATAGCTTTTAACCTATTTTGTATCCACTCTGGTGATGATTTTACTTCAATATTTGAAATACTTAAACCAGTATATCTCTTACAACCTTCTGTATCTTCAATAGAAACTGCAATTGGCTGCTGGCTGCTGGCCGCTGGCAATTCGCAGTCCACACTTCGCACTTCGCACTTCGTAATTGCTCTCAAATCTCTGGCAGTTCCCAAATGACTGGCAGCATCGCCTCTGTTGGCTGTTAAGCCTATTTCAAATACAAAATCGTTGTAAACTTTAAAATAGGTAGATGCGGGTTTTCCAATTTCATAATTTTCTGGTAAAATCAAAATTCCATCATGACTTTCGCCTAAACCAATTTCGTCTTCAGCGCAAATCATACCTTCACTCACTTCACCTCTAATTTTTGATTTGCTAATTTTAAATGACTCACCTTTGCTTGGATATAAAGTGGCTCCAACTGTTGCTACCAATACTTTTTGTCCAACTGCTACATTGGGAGCACCGCAAACTATTTGTTTGTCTTCACCAGTACCAATATCAACTTTACAAACACTTAATTTATCGGCATTTGGATGTTTTTCTCTTTCTTTTACATAACCAATAACTATTCCTTCTAAACCACCTTTTATGCTTTGATAATTTTCTAAATGTTCTACTTCTAATCCGCAACCAGTAAGCATTTGGCTTATTTCACTTGGAGTAGAATGTATGTTAATGATTTCTTTTAACCAATTATAACTTATTTTCATTAATGAATTATATGTTTTTTAGTATGTTGCAATTTTGCAATAAATATATTGTACAAAAATAACAAAATGAAGATAAGGATTGCTATTTTTGAAAATGAAAAAAACTTTAATTGTTGGAGCCTCTCCAAATTCAGACAGATATGCTTTTAAAGCAACTGAAATGCTGAAAGATTATAAGCATGAAGTTTATGCTTTTGGTTTAAAAAAAGGAAATATTGGTGATACACTAATTCAAACTGATTGGCCTGAAAACAAGGATTTTGATACAATAACCTTATACATTGGCCCACAAAACCAGCCTGATTATTATAATAAAATTATTCATTTAAATCCTAAAAGAGTCATTTTTAATCCTGGAACAGAAAACAACGAATTTGAAAATTTATTGTTAAAAAACAATATAAAAGCCATAGAAGCCTGTACTTTGGTTATGCTAAGTACTAATCAGTTTTAATTACGGAGCTTTAATTTTTAAAATTTAGCTAATACAAGATTTGATTGAAAGCGTTAATCTAATCTTTTTTATTGTATTTCTCTTTTCAAAAAGTCGTTATAAGCTAAGCCAATTCCTTGTGCTAAGTCAATTTTTGAATTCCACCCTAATGCATTTATTTTACTTACATCCATTAATTTGCGGGGTGTTCCATCAGGTTTTGATGTATCAAATTTTATTGAACCTTCATATCCTAAAATATTTTTTATGGTAATGGCTAAGTCTTTAATTGAAATATCTTTTCCACTTCCAATATTTAAAAATTGGCTTTCATTATAGTTTTGCATTAACATAAATGCAGCATCGGCCAAATCATCTACAAACAAGAATTCTCTTAGGGGATTTCCAGTTCCCCAAATTGTTACCTCAGGTGAATTGTTCGTTTTAGCTTCATGAATTCTTCTAATTAATGCGGGTAAAACATGGCTGTTTTCTGGATGATAATTGTCGTTATAACCATATAAATTGGTAGGCATTACCGATATAAAGTTACAATTATATTGACTTTTATAAGCCTCACACATTTTTATTCCTGCAATTTTTGCAATGGCATAAGGTTCGTTGGTTTCCTCTAATACACTGGTTAACAAATATTCTTCTTTTAGTGGCTGAGGAGCCAATTTTGGGTAAATGCAACTTGAGCCAAAAAACATTAACTTCTTCACATTATTCAAATAACTTTGATGAATTACATTGTTTTGAATCATCAAATTCTCAAATAAAAACTGTGCTCTGAATGTATTATTTGCTAATATTCCACCCACTTTTGCGGCAGCCATAAATACATAATCTGGTTGCTCCTTTTCAAAAAAATGTGCAACTTCCGATTGATTGGTTAAGTCTAATTCTTTTGATGATTTGGTAATTAAATTGGTAAAACCTTCGGCTTGTAATTTTCTAACTACAGCGGAACCAACCATTCCGTTTGAACCAGCTATATATATTTTATCAGATAAATTCATTGTTATTCCAATTGGAATT
>CAMCQX010000015.1 GCA_945876985.1 Chitinophaga pinensis | reverse complement strand
TATTAGCTAGTGCAAGCTCTGGTTCATTTAAAACATTGCGTTCAGCAGTTAATTACTTAAATGCATTTGGTGTTGGTTTAGCATTTTCGGGTTCTAATCCAGTTCGTTTAGCTTTAAGTAGTGGTTATGTTGGTGAAACAGATACTTTTTATACTCCAATTACAGTTTTTGATTATCCTTCTGCTACTTCTACTGTTCCAGTTATTGTAACTGTTGCTGCTGATCGTCAAGATACCATTAAGTTTACAACTTTTTTAACTGCTCCTGCAGCAAATTCAAGTTTAATTAGATTTAATAGTTCTAGTTATTTTGGTTTTGATGGTTCTAATAATGGAACTACTACAAGAGATTTAACAATTGTAATGCCTAGTATTATGAATTCATCTACTTATAAAATCATTGATGTTTTAGGTGGTCAAAGTTCAATTTTTGCTACCAGTCTTTCTACTTCAAATAATTTTGTAAATAATTGTAATTTAATTGGAAATTCTTCAACAAATGCTATCAATACTTTTGCGGCTATTTATATGGGTGGTATTACTGCTACTCCTTCAAATGGTGCCGGCTTAGGTGGAAATAACAATAATTCATTCTCTAATAACTTTATTGGTGGATGTCAATTTGGTATTTATTTAAGAGGAAATGGTGTAAGAGGCCAAGGAGATGTTACTACTTCAATTTTAAACAATGTAATTGGTGGTAATAATGCTCCAGGTGGAACCGTTGCAACAAATTATTTTGGTGGTACTAATAATGCAGCTGGAATATACTGTGTTGGTCAATACAGAGCAAACATTAAACAAAACAGAATACAAAACAACATGATTACTTTTTCAAACCCTAGAGGAATTGAATTAGGAACCATTGCTGGTTCAAATACTGTTTTAGATTCTGCTAACATTATTGATGGTAATATCATTCAAAACATTAGCTCTACTGTAAGTAGTAGTGCTGCTTATGGTATTTATATTAATTTTGGAACTGATGCTGGTAACGTTACAAACAGTACTAGAATTATCAATAACATGATTTCTGGAATTTCTGCTACTGGTTCAGCTACTTTAATGAGTGGTGTTTATGGAATTGCAATTGATGCAGCTCCAACAAATCCATACTCTGATCCAAATATTGGAATTTACTATAACTCTATAAATTTAGGAACTGCAAATACTGTTACTGCTGGTAGAACAGCTTGTTTAGCAATAGCGGATAAGTTTTCTTTAAATGCAACTTCACTACTTTTAAAATCTGGATTTAAAATGTCAAATAATTTATTCTCAAATAAATTAGGTGGCTCAACTTCTGGTGCTGGTGTAAGAGCAAGTGCAGTGCAAGTAAGTAGTTTATTAAGTGCTTTTTCTTTATCTGAAAATAACAATTACTTCTGTAATGCTACCAATGCTACCAATAATCAATTAACAACAAATGCCATTGGTACTGAAAACCTATTTAATGGTTGGGATAATATAAACAAATTCACAGGTGGTGATTTGTATAGTACTAACTTTACAATTCCTTTTACCAGTGATTTAAATCTATTCATTCCTGATTTAACAAATTCAGTAATTTATGGTGCTGGTACTCCTGTAACTGGTATAACTACCGATGTTGTTTCTACAACTAGAAATAGTTTAAGTCCTACAATGGGTGCTCATGAATATACTGGTGGTAATAATATTGACAGTGTTTTACCTCGTGTGATTCCTGCAAATACTGTTGTTTGTTTAAATGCTACTTTCCCTTCAATTAGTTTTATAGTAGTAGATAAAAATTACACAGGCGATGTATTAACTTACAGAGTAAACGGTGGTTCTACATTTAATTTACCTAGTTCTGCTACTTCATCTAGTACAAATAGCAATGGTTTCTTAGTAAGAACTTATAGCTTCCCTGCTGCAGCGTTTGCCTCAGGTGGAATTATTGAGTATAAAATTACTGCTTCTGATATTGCTGGTAATAGTGGATTATATCCAAATCCTGCTGTAAAAGCTTGGGATACTTTATCTACTGGTATTGCTACTTATCCTTATACCATGAATTTTGAAGATGGTTTAAAAGGTTGGTCAACTCAATCGTTAACACTTGCTGCAAATTGGAATACAGCTGCTTTCGGTTCATCTATTAATCCTTCTCAACCAGTAGAAAATGGTATTAAGTGTGCTGTTTTCCCTTCTGCTACATTAGCAGCTGGTGCTTCAGCAAGGTTAATTTCTCCATGTTTTAATTTAAGTGTTTTACAAAGACCAATTTTACGTTTCCGTTTCTCTCAAAGTAATAATAATGTTACAAGAAGAGATTCAGTAAATGTTACAGTTTTAATCAATGGCTTCCAAGGTCCTGTAATTAAAGTTGCAGTTAGACCTAATTCACTTTCTGCTTATCCAGATTGGTTTACTTATGAAGCTTGTTTAAGTGAATACAGAACTCCAGGAAACAACTACAGTTTCCAATTTGATGCATTTAGTGCTGGTTTAGGAAACAATATATTAATTGATAGTATTCAAATTATTGATGATAATCAAAGTCAAGTTCCTACTGGTGTGGTTACAACAATTTGTAATTTAAACCAACCTGTAACTATTACTGTACCTAATACTGATTACCGTTATGTTTACAGAGCAATTGAATTAAATGCTGCCGGTAACGGAGTTGGAATTTTAGATTCAGCTACAGGTAATATGGGTAATTTAACTTTAAGATTTAAAAATCGTCAGGTTGATACTTTAAATTATCGTATTTCGGCTATAAACTATGGTTCTGGTACTTACCAAGCTCCTTCATCTTCAGTTGAGCCAAACTATTGTAGTAATAATTTACCAGGAACTTACAGCACAGTAATTAACCGTTTCACTCGTCCACTTGTGGCAGCTGGTGGTTATATTATTCCTGATTTAGCTCCAGGAGCATTTAATGGTGCTGCTAATGATGGTGATTTAAATAAACCAGATGCTGTAAAATATAACAATAGTTTAAAATATGAAATATTAACACCAACTAGTTATTATACAAATGCCAGTTATGGTACCAATTGGACTTTAGTTAACACATCAGTTAAAACTGTTTATGGAAATACTTCTGCTACTAACGTTACAATAACAGATCCTACTGCTACAACAAATGCTAAAGTTTCATTTACACCAACTATTGCTGAAGCAGATACTTTATTTGTTTTAGCCACAACTATTCGTTTCTTACCTACAAACTGTGATACAACGGTATATCGTTACATTAAAGTTAACAATCCTATTGCTTATGGATTTAGAACTTTACTTAGAACAGATACTGCTTGTACTGGAACAGGACTAGAATTTGATATCAATCAAGGTCCAAAAGCCGGTGTAACTTGGTTGTGGACATTTGGTGACAATACAACTTCTACTTTTGCAAATCCAGTTCATTCATGGAGTACAGCAGGAACATACAGAGTTACTTTACGTGCTACTTCAGCATTAGGATTATCAGATACTGTATCAAGATTAATTACAGTATTACAGGCTCCAAGTGCAGCATTTACTGCTAGTTCTACTGCTATTGTTTGTCAAAATGATTCAACTTATTTTACAGTAACTAATCAAGCAGCTGGGTTAAATTATTTATGGACTTTCCCGGGTAATATTTATAGAACATCTCCTGTTACTACTTTTGGTTTTACCAAAGCAGATACCAACTATAATGTAGCTTTAAGAGTTACCAGTAGTTCAAATGGTTGTTATGCACTTAATAATAGAATTTTCCCTTCATATGCTAAACCTAAAGCTAATTTTTATGTAACTAGCCATTGTCAAGGTCAATACATGCCTTACACTGATAGTTCAACTATATCTAACACTGATAGATTAGGTTGGTATTGGTCATTTAGTACTGGTGAAACTCGTCAATCAAATACATTCCAAATTAAATTTGCAAACAGTGGTAATGTTACTGTTCGTTTACGTTTAGTTTCTGCTGCTGGTTGTGAAGATTCTATTTCAAAATTAGTGACAGTATATGAAACGCCTCGTCCTGATTTCTTATTTACAAGTGCTTGTACCAACGATTCAACTACATTTAATAACCAAACTACTTATGGCGCTGGTATTCAAAATGCTGGTTATATTTGGGATTTAGGTGATAACAGCGGTGAAGATTTACGTCAAGACCCTAAACACCGTTATTTAAACAATAACAGTGGAGATCCATTCATTGTTAAGTTAGTAGCTTATAATAAATTATTTGGCTGTAAAGATTCAGTAAGTAAAAATGTAGAAGTTAAAACGGCTCCAGTTGCTGTTGCTGAATTAGGTGGTACCATTAAAACTGGTGTTACAACTGATAAAGTTTGTCAAGGTAATCTAGTAACATTTACCAGCAAATCTTTTGCTTCAAGTGGTTCAGGTATTATTTGTGCATGGGTATTTGGAAATGGTCCAAGTAGTGGTGCTTGTAATTCATCTAATGTTTATCCTGATGCTGGTGTTTATAATTGGAGTATTTCTGCTACTTCTGATGGTTGTATTGATACAAAATCTGGAACAATTACAGTTGTTGCTAAACCAATCATTACATACACTAAACAATCGTTCGCTATACCAGGTAAGTTTACGGTGAATAACCGTAAAGTATTAACACCTTCTGATTTATCGTCTGACATGAACCAATATTTCTGGAACTTTGGTGATGCTGATAGTACTACTTCAACGCAGCGTGTTCCTGATTTTACTTATAACAAAGCAGGTACTTTTTATGTTAGAATGCAAGTAACAACTGCTGAAGGTTGTGTGGTTAATTATACTGATTCAGTTATTGTCAATGTAGGTGTTAGTGTTGGTGAAGAATTAGCTAGTAAGTTTAACTTATCTGCTTATCCTAATCCTTTTGCTAATAACACGGTAATAGGTTTAAGTTTAACTAAAACTGAAGACATTACAATCACAATTACAGATATATTAGGAAGAGTAATTTCAACTACAACTCATAATAATGTAGCTAGCGGAAAACATGAATTTGAATTAGCTTCAAATAATTTTAATGCAGCTGGTACATATATTGTAAAAGTTCAAATTGGTGACGATATGATTGTTAAATCATTGGTTAAACAATAAATTTTATTAATAATTAATACATTCAAACCCCAAAAGACGAAAGTCTTTTGGGGTTTGTTTACTTATAATGGATCGTATTAAACAATGAGGTATATAATTGAATTTGCCTATAACGGCACTAATTTTCACGGATGGCAAAAGCAATTAAACGCTAGAACCGTTCAGCAAGAATTAGAAGAAAAATTGTTTATTTTACTTAAAAATCCAATTGAAACGCTTGGTTGTGGGAGAACAGATACTGGTGTTCATGCCAAACAGTTTTTTGCCCATTTCGACTTAGATGAATTGTTAGATGCGCAAAATTTAGTTTATAAATTAAATAGGATTATATCTAAAGATATTGCGATTAAAAACATAACTCCAACCCACGATTCTTTTAACGCTCGTTTTGATGCTAAATGGCGTGAATATGAATATGTGATTTCTACTTATCCAAATCCTTTTCTAAATGAATTTTCTTGGTATAATCCTACTACTGTCAACATTGATTTAATGAATCAAGCATGTCAATTGCTTTTAACTCATAACAATTTTGAATGTTTTAGTAAAGTTCATACACAAGTAAATAATTTTAATTGCAATTTGATGGAAGCTTATTGGAAACAAGAGGGTGAACTATTGGTTTTTACCATTAAGGCAAATCGATTTCTTAGAAACATGGTTAGAGCCATTGTAGGCACTTTAATTCAAGTTGGATTACAAAATATTGATTTAACCCATTTAGAGCAAATAATAGCTAGTAAAAACCGTTCTGAGGCAGGAATGTCTGTTCCCGCTCATGGTTTGTTTTTAACTAAAGTAGTTTATTAGCTTTGATTTTTAATTTCAGTATCAATTCCTCGTATTTATTTAAATTTTAGCTACATAGACTATTAAAATTTAAGAATTATTAACATTTTAAATTTTAATTTCATGCTTTTTCTTTTTCTTCTTAAAACATGTTTTTCCCATTTTAAATGATCTAAATTTAATTGGTTAAACCCTATTAATTACTAATAAATTCCTTTCAAATTTTATTTAATCATTTTCATTGAAAATAATTAAATAAATGATAATTTGCTTCTTAAATTTTTAATACACCCTCTTTTTTTTGATTAAAATTATAAATTAGTGCACAAGTTAATTCATATTCATGTATTTTATGTACCAAAAAAAATAGATTTGTGTTAACAAAATAATATTAATCATTTAACAATAAAATATTTTTACCTCAAATAAAATAAAAGAGTAGTCCAGAGAACTCTTTAAAAACGGGGCGATATCTGAAAAGCCATAAGAGTAAGAAAACTTAAAAACAACAAACCATGAAACAAATTTTTAATCAAATTATTGATTTCCCCCAAATGGTGAATCAAAAAGTATTAAATGCAAAATTGAATTCAACAATTGATTCTTTTGATTCACAAGATGGAATTCGCAGTTATGTTAAATTAATTTATCAGGTTGCAGCTTTGGTTGTATTTCTAACAATGGAATGGGGTGTGTTAAATGCAGCTTTAGCACATTTTGGAAATCCCTCAGTTACCGTTATTGGTTACCTTGGAAGTGTAGTTACATTGATTTTAATGGCTTATTCTGCTTTTCCAATTGCACACATTATTAAATCAAAAGGAGAAAATCTTGGTGGTTCACATAATGGAATGATTGAGTTTATTTTTAAAGATTTTGTTACTACTAACATTAGAATTTTTGGTGAAGTAATGGCAGTTCTTGGAATTATTTATTCAGTAAATTTATCATTATGTTTTTTATTAGATTCTGATTTACTTTTATCTTCTTCAAGCAATCCTTCATTAGAAATTTTGGGAGGTTTATATGCTTTTCCAATTAGTACTTTATCTAATATTTTAGTTACGCTAAGACTTGACATAATAGCTAATGCTTTGCAATCATTTACAGCATTTAAATTAAATGCAAGTCAATCTTTTGGCAACGATTTTATTTGGTATGCATCAGATATGGTTATAGTTGCTAGTTCATTTGTGAATGTAATTGCAGGCTTAGCTGTTTTATATGTTAGCCTTTCAGTTTATAATTACATGTACTCACTTGTAGCTACTTTAGCTAATTTTATTCCTAAATTAGCTTTCCCTTTAGCTATTAGAAATAGAAACGAAAACTAATTTCCAAAATACTTTAAACTAAAAAAGCCTCATTCTAAATCAGAATGAGGCTTTTTTAGTTTAAAGTATTCTAAATAGCTGCTTTTTTAGCTGCTACTGTAGCTTTTAACCATTCGTAAGTTACCGATTTTGGTCTTTCTAAAGGTAATCCTAAAGCCCTATCCCAAAGTAATGAAGCCATTACTCCTAAAGCCCTACTTACGCCAAATAAAACAGTGTAGAATTCGTATTCTGCAAAACCATAATGTAATAATAATGCGCCTGAATGTGCATCTACATTTGGCCAAGGATTTTTAATTTTACCAGTATTTTCTAATATTGGCGGAGCTACTTTATATATTTTCCAAACTATATTTACCAATTTGTCATCTGGCATATAAGTTTTTGCAAATTCTTGTTGAGCTGTAAATCTTGGATCAGTTTTGCGTAATACTGCATGTCCATAACCTGGAACAACTTTTCCGTTTGTTAATGTTTGTTGAATATAAGATGCAATTTGTTCTTCATTTGGATCTTCTCCAATTTCTTGTTGCATGTCTTTAATCCAACGCACTACTTCTTGGTTTGCTAATCCGTGTAATGGCCCAGCAAGGCCATTCATAGAAGCTGCAAAACTTAAATATGGATCTGCTAATGTAGAACCCACCAAATGTGTAGTATGAGCCGAAACATTTCCACCTTCATGGTCGGCATGAATAACTAAATACAAACGCATTAATTTGTAAAATTCATTCTGATCATAACCTAACATGTGAGCAAAATTTGCTGCCCAATCTAATTTTGGATCTGATGCTATATGGTCACTGTTTTTATATGTTCTTCTATAAATATATGCTGCTACTATAGGAATACGTGCTAATAAAGTACAAACGTCTTCATAAGTATAATCCCAATAATCTTTTTTATTGATTCCTTCTTTGTAAGCTTTTGCAAATACCGAATCTGTTTGTAATGCATTGATTGCAATTGCAAACTGAGTCATAGGATGCGTTGTTATTGGCATTGCATCTAATGCAGCGAATACGTGAGTGGGAACATTTGCTCTTGCTGCCCAATTTGCTTGAATAGCTAATACATCTTCGTAAGTTGGTAACTCACCAATAAGCATTAAATAAAATAATCCTTCAGGAAGGGGCTCTGTTCCGCCTGGAACTTTTGGTAATAATTCTCTTAATTCTGGTATGGTATAACCTCTAAAACGAATTCCTTCATTTGCATCTAATAAAGAAGTTTCGGTTAATAATCCAATGATACCTTTTTGTCCATGATAAACATCTTCAACGGTACAACTTTCTAATATAACGTCACCATTTTCTTTTACAAAGTTTCTAATTTCTTCTGCTAAGGGTAATGCTTTTTCAGCAAATTTTGTCTTTAAATTACTCATTTTTATATTGTAGTATAAACTGCTTTGCAGTTATCTTTTTTTAACTGTTCAAAATTAGTTATTGTTTTGATTGATGCAAAAAAACTAATCGAATATTTATGTTTTGTGACGAGGATTATAAAATTTACTGTGTAGCACCATGATTTCCCTCGGTAATTACAGTACCTTCAGTATCTATAACTTCAAGTTTACCATTCAATCTTACTAAAGCTCTTCCGTTTTTAAAAGGACCAATAAAACTGAATTTACATTCAATTACTTCCTCTCCTTGTTCATTGATAAAGCCGTATTTTGCTTCTCTTAGTACTTTTGCTCTGCCGCCTTCAAACGGAAATATTTCTTCGTATTTGCAAGGAATAAATTCTTCACCTTCCATGTTTATAAACCCAAGTTTTCCATTTTTTAGAACTTTTGCTTTTCCTCTTATAAACGGATAAATGGCATCGTAACCTTTAGCAACGGCTTTTCTTCTAGTTTGTGCTTCACTGTAAATAAAGGCTAAGGAGAATATGGTAATTAATAGGATTATTTTTTTCATAAAGGAGGGCGAATATGCTAAATAGTTTTTTAAAATCAAAGAATTGGACTGTTTATGTTTATTTGTTTTATTTTATTTATTAAAAATTCAAATTCAGTTTCAGTTATATTCAAATGTAACACAAATCTAATCAAATTATTACCCATACTTACTGCATTTATTTCATTGTTTCTTAAAAATTCAATAAAATGACTCGTGCTTAATTGATTTGGATTTATTTTAAATATTACAATATTGGTTTCAACCGGATAAATACTTTCCACAAAGTCGCACGTTTGTAAAACATTTGCTAAAATAATTGCTCGTTCATGGTCTATGGTTAACCTATCAATATTATTTTGCAAAGCATACAAACCTGCAGCTGCTATAAAGCCTGCTTGACGCATTCCACCGCCCATCACTTTTCTAATTCTGGTAGCTTTTGTAATATTTTTTTTGCTGCCAAGCAACAATGAACCAATCGGAGCACCAAGCCCTTTACTCAAACAAATAGAAATGGTATCAAATAATTGGCCGTATTTTAAAGCAGATTGGTTTTTGGCAACTAACGCATTAAAAATTCTTGCACCATCTAAGTGTAAAGCCATTTCGTTATTTTCACAAACGGCTTTTATTTTTATCATTTCATCAATGTCCCAACATACGCCACCACCTTTATTTACTGTGTTTTCAATGCAAACTAATTTGCTAATTGGAAAATGAATATTGTTTTTATCGTTGATGTTTTCTTGAACTTGTTCAGCAGTAAATCTTCCATAATTACCTTCTAATAAGCGAGTAGAACATCCCGAATTAGAGCCAATTCCACCACCTTCGTATAAATAAACATGCGAAAGTTTATGGCAAATTACTTCATCGCTGGGTTGCGTATGCAATTTAATGGCAATTTGATTAGTCATGGTTCCACTGGCACAATATAAGGCTGCTTCCATTCCAAACATATCGGCTGCAAAGTTTTGCAATTCGTTTACAGTAGGATCTTCACCAAAAACATCATCACCAACTTTTGCTTCCATCATGGCGTTAAGCATAGCTGCGCTTGGTTGGGTAACTGTATCGCTTCTTAAATCTATCATTTTTAATTGCTTATTTATTGCATAGCAATTAAATTATTTTTTATGAATTTGGTAAAATTAAATTCCTAATTATTCGCATAAATTTTGAGTAAGCAAACCAATTTAAAAAATTATTTCTTACAAAATAGTGCTTTGCTTTGCTCATTTTTTTTTAGTTATTTGCCATCATGCAATTTAAAAATATTGTAGGTCAAAAAACCCTAATAAACAAACTAATACAAACCACCAAAGACGGGCGCATTAGCCATGCGCAACTGTTTTTAGGAGCAGAAGGAAGTGGAAATTTAGCTTTGGCAATTGCGTATGCACAATATATAAATTGTTTAAATCAAACCGAAACCGATAGTTGCGGAACTTGTTCTAGTTGTGTAAAATATCAAAAATACATTCATCCCGATTTACATTTTACATTTCCCACTATATCACCAACCAAATTATGCATTGATGTATTGTCGGAATTTAGAGAAGCACTTCTCGAAAATCCTTACATGAACGATTTTGATTGGATTTGTCAGTTAGATAATGCTGGTAATAAACAAGGAAATATAACGGCTGAAGAATGTAGAGATATCATAAGAAAATTAAGCCTAAAAGCCTACGAAGCAAAATTTAAAACTTTAATTATTTGGATGCCTGAATACATGAAAACTGAAGGCAATATTATTTTAAAACTTTTGGAAGAACCACCTGAAAACACTTTGATTATTTTAGTGGCCAATGATAGTGAAAAAGTAATAGCTACCATTTTATCAAGAGCACAACTAATAAAAGTTCCACAAGTTTTAGATGATGATATTGTAAATAATTTAGTTCAAAACCATCAAATAGAAAGCAATAAAGCGCAAGCAATAGCAAGGTTAGTAAGCGGAAATTATAACTTAGCATTGAGTTTAATAAACATTGAACATGGCGATTATTTGAACTTATTTATTGATTGGATGCGAAAGTCATTTGCCTACAAAAAAGATATTAAAGTTGGTCAGCCGGATGAGTTAACATTACTAATAGAAAAGCTTTCAACGGTTGGGCGCGAGCAAGTAAAAAGTTTTTTAACATATAGCAGTCAAATGATTCGTTCTGCATTTATATACAAATTTGGTCATCCATCATTACGCAAAAATTCAGCGGAAGAGTTGGCTTTTTTAAATCAATTCAGTGTGGTTTTTACACCAAATAATTTAGCATTGATAACCACCGCTATTGACGAAGCAATTTTCCATGTGGAGCGAAATGCAAGTGTAAAAATTATGTATTTAAATCTTTCTATGTATATTGGCAAACAATTACAAATAGCAACTATTAAAAAATAACGTATTTAATAGCAATATTTGTAATATAAATTCGGGTTTTTATGGTTGTAAAATAATACCCTAAAACTAATTTTTTTAAAGTTCAATTATTTAAAACATATAAATAATAAATGGGATGTTCAAGCGGAGGATGTAGCACTGGTGGCTGCTCAAGCGGAGGGTGTAGCACTGGTGGCTGCAATAAATTAAATACATACGATTGGTTAAGTGATTTGGTAATGCCACCTCACACCAAGCCTTTTGATGTAGTAGAAGTAAGTTTTAAAGGTACAAGAAAAGAGTACTTTAGGAATAATAATTTGGATATAACCAATGGCGATTTTGTAATTGTAGAATTAGAAAATGGGTATGATTTTGGTAAAGTAAATTTAAAAGGAGAATTAGTAAAACTACAATTAAAGAAAGTAGGCTTAACTCCCGAAAGTACGCATATTCGTAAAATTATTCGTAGAGCAAACGACACTGATATTGCAAAGCACAAGGAAAATAAAGAACTAGAAATTCCTACCATGTTTAAGGCCAGAACGCATGCTTTGGAGTTAGGCTTAAACATGAAATTAAGCGATGTAGAATACCAAGGAGATAAGCGAAAAGCTATTTTTTATTACACGGCCGAAGACAGGGTTGATTTTAGAGAATTGATAAAAAAATTGGCCGATGAATTCAAAGTTCGTGTGGAAATGAAACAAATTGGTTATCGCCAAGAAGCGGCAAGGCTCGGTGCCATTGGTAGTTGCGGACGAGAACTTTGCTGCAGTACTTGGCTCACCGATTTTAAAATGGTTCATATCAATGCTGCTCGTTACCAAAATTTATCTATTAATCAGTTAAAACTTTCGGGCCAATGTGGTAAATTAAAATGCTGCTT
>CAMCQX010000014.1 GCA_945876985.1 Chitinophaga pinensis | reverse complement strand
GCTAAAATACTTGGATATTTTACAAAGCCAACTAAACTTTTGGCATAAAATGGATCATTGGTTTGGGGTAATATTCCTAAGGTGTTTTCACAAAATCCAAAATAAAATTCGTTATATTTTTTAGCAATATTTAAAAAATGCGCATCATTTACCAAATGGGTGTCATTTAAAATTAAATCTTGTTCAAACCTAGTAATGCTAATGTGGTCAACATCTATAGCCTCGTTTTCTATGCTTGTATGATTGCCGCAAGCAGCTAAAAAACAAATAAATATACCTGTAAAAAAAATGTTACTGTTTTTGTTAAAACTATCAATAAATTGCAATGCTTTCATGGCAACAAAAATATGAGAATAAAAAACATTTTTGCTTTAATTATTTGCGCTTTAATAATTAGTAAAGCCAATGCACAAATTGCTGATGAATCGATGTATGAATTTGGCTTAAGAATAGCTCCGCAAGTGAGTTGGAGTAAGCCCGATAGTAAAAGCATTACAGACGGTGGAATTAGTTTAGATTGGAATTATGGTTTTCATGTGGCTAAAAAATTTACTTCCCGTTACGCCATTGCTTTTGAGGTAAATGTAATAAACATGACTTCAAAAATTAAAGTGATTGATTCTATCAATGTATTTTCGCCTACTAAATTACCAGCGGGAGCACCTGTCACCGACATGTCATTGAACTTTCATTTGCGTTATTTACAAATTCCAGTTTTGTTTAAAATGACCACAGATCCTTTTAAAGATAAGTGGAAAGCTTATGGTGAATTTGGATTAGGTTTTAGTTTTTTATTGCGAAGCAAAGTAGATGTAAGTTCTTCTGTTTTAAAGCTAAATGACGTGGATGTTGACAATCCTGAAAAGGGGGATGTATTTTATATTAACAGTGATAAGTTTGACAAAAATTACAGCACACAAATTAATTTGATACGTCCTTCATTTATTGTTGGTGGTGGATTAGTTTATGACCTTGTTGGTAATACAAAATCGTATATTGGTATAAGATATGACAATGGATTGGCCGATTATATGGACGCAGATAAATGGACTGCAAATAATAGTTATACAGCCTTAAATATTGGCATTATTTTTTAAGGATTAGTTTTTTTAAAATCCTTTCATCATATAATTATTGATAAAAAATTTGAAAATAACATTAGCGCAACTGAATTATCATACTGGTAATTTTGAGTTAAATACACAAAAAATTATTGAGGCCATTAATAAGGCTAAATCTGAACAAGCTGATTTAATCGTTTTTTCTGAATTATCGGTTTGTGGTTATCCTCCTCGCGATTTTTTAGAGTTCCAAGATTTTATAAATTTATGCTTGCAAAATGTAAACATCATTGCTGAGCAATGTGTTGGAGTGGCTGCTATCATTGGTTCTCCAACTGTTAATCCAAAAACTGAAGGTAAAGATTTATTTAACTCAGCCTACTTTTTAGCAGACGGAAAAGTGCAGCAAATTATTCATAAAACCTTATTGCCTAACTACGATGTGTTTGACGAATATCGCTATTTTGAACCCAACCGAGTTTTTGAAATTGTAAATTATAAAGGTAAAAAATTAGCCATTACTATTTGTGAAGATTTGTGGAATTTAAATTCAAACCCCATGTACATTCAATGTCCAATGGATGAGTTAATCAAACAACAGCCTGATTGCATTATTAATATTGCAGCTTCGCCATTTAGTAAAGTGCAAATAAATACGCGTTTGGAAGTTTTAAAAACCAATGCCATAAAATACAATTTACCACTGTTTTATGTCAATCATATTGGTGCGCAAACGCAATTAATTTTTGATGGTGGAAGTTGTGTGTTAAATAGCAATGGTAAGGTTGTAAAGCAATTGAGACATTTTGAAGAAGACACAATAATGGTGGAATTGGATGCCATCAATTCAACGCAAAGTATTCTTGAAAACAATGAAAATGAAACCATAAATTACCAAGATATTGAACATGCATTGGTGCTTGGAATTAAAGAATATTTTAGAAAACAAGGATTTAAAAAAGCCATTCTTGGTCTTTCAGGTGGAGTAGATTCTGCGCTTGTAGTATATTTGGCTGCAAAAGCTTTGGGTGCCGAAAATGTAATGGCGGTCATGTTGCCTTCGCAATACAGCAGTGATCATTCAGTTTCAGATTCTGAAAAATTGGTTGAAAATTTAGGTGTTAAAAGTGATTTGATTTCTATTGAAAATACTTTTGATGCTTTGCAAAATACCTTAAGCAATCAATTTGAAAATACGGAATTTGGCATTGCTGAAGAAAACATGCAAAGTAGGAGTAGGGCAGTTATTTTAATGGCATTGGCCAATAAATTTGCTTATATTTTACTCAATACTTCTAACAAAAGTGAGTTGGCTGTTGGTTATGGAACTTTGTATGGCGACATGTGTGGTGGCATTTCAGTAATTGGCGATTTATACAAAACAGAAGTATATGCGCTTTGCGATTACATAAATAGAAACGAAGAAATTATACCTAAAAATATTTTGACAAAAGCTCCTAGTGCTGAATTACGACCAAATCAAAAAGACAGTGATTCATTGCCTGATTATGAAGTGTTAGATGCTATTTTGTTTCATTACATTGAAGAGCGTAAAGGTCCGCAAGAAATCATAGCTTTAGGATTTGAAGAAGCACTGGTATTACGAACTTTAAAAATGGTAAATACCAATGAATGGAAACGCTTGCAAGCTCCTCCAGTTTTAAGAGTTTCTAGCAAATCGTTTGGACAAGGCCGAAGAATGCCTTTGGTAGCAAAGTATCTTGGCTAAATTCGATTGGTGAGGACAAAAATACGGAACACCTAACTTGCCCGTGGTTGTGTCTCCCGACCAACCACTCAAATTCGATTGGTGATGACAAAAAATCTTGAATTCGAATTTCGATATTAATATTTCGAATTTACTTTATGCACTATGCAAAAATACCTCTGCAGGAATACTGAAATAATTTTTTAGTTTTTGTGCAGTTTTTAAAGTTATTTCTCGTTTACCTGAAAGCACAGCAGAAACATGCCCTTTGCTCCCAATAATTGGTTCTAAATCTTTTGCTTTGATGCCCATTTCTAACATTTTATATTTAATAACTTCCAAGGCATCAAGTTCAGGTAATTGATAGTGCTTATCATCATAATCCTTTATCAAAACCATTAGTAAATCTAATTCATCATGTTCAGCAGAATTTGGTGCTGTATGAAATATTTCCATTAATCTGATGGAAGCATTATGGTATTCTTTTTCGGTTTTTATTACTTTCCAGGTCATATTTATAGTTTTTTATTGGTTAATATTTTTGTGTCGAATCACTTAATTTATAGGTTTACAATCATATCTTCACTTTTCAAAAATACTGTTTTATACAAAATTACTTAAGCATATTTATAATTTAATTTTTCGAATTTCGATATTGTTATTTCGAATTTTCTATTTCCTTTCCTTTATTCAAAATATAAGTCATGGAAGCAATTCTCTTATTGCCACGTAAATAAATTATTATTGCATTCATAAAATTAATTCATTTACCCTAAACAAAAAATACAATGATGGAAGTTAAAGACAGCAACGGAACCTTATTAAATGAAGGCGATTCGGTATCAATTATAAAAGATTTAAAAGTGAAAGGTTCTTCATCGGTAATTAAGCGCGGAACCATTGTTAAAAACATTCGTTTAACAGACAGTGAGGAGGAAATAGAAGGAAAAGTAGAAAAATCGATGATGGTTTTAAAAGCTGAATTTGTTAAGAAAGCATAGTAATTTAACCTATAATTTAAAAAAAGTTACCATTTTTGATAACTGTTTTTTTGTTTAAAGTAATCAAAATAAATAATTTATTACGTCATTGCGAGGAACGAAGCAATCTCACCATGGGATTGCTTCGTTCCTCGCAATGACGTTAAATCAAGATCAAGTATATTTTTCCAAAAAACTGAAATGATAAAAATATCACTTTTTTCAATGATTGCTTTGCTGTTTTTTGCATGCAATGAAGCACCCAATAATGCACAGGTTTTAGATGATAAAATTATGCAAATTCACGATGAAGCCATGACGAAAGCTGCATTGGTATTGTCGTTAAAAAAAGAAATAAATAATAAAATAGATTCAACTAAAGATGGATTGTTTAAAGATTCATTATTAGCAATTTCGAGTCATTTGTATAAAGCAGATAGAAGCATGTTGGATTGGATGCACGCATACAAAACACCTAATTTAAAAGCCGATTCGGCTGAAAGATATTTAACAAATCAACTAACTGAAATAAATAAAGTTTATATTCTTACTTTTGAAAGCATCAAAGAAGCAAAAGAAATTTTAAATAAATGAAATATAAAATAATAACATTGGTATTATTAATTTGCGTTTTAATTGCCTGTGGCAAAAAAAAACTACCTATTTTAGGGGAAAGAGCAGTGGATGTAAAAATAGTAAATGGCCAAGAAGTATTTGACACCATTTATCAAACTGTTCCTGATTTTTCGCTTACCAATCAAGATGGAAAAATCATTGATCAAAATACCATAAAAGGGAAAATTTATGTAGCCGATTTCTTTTTTGTTACTTGTCCAACCATTTGCCCAAGAATGAAAAAGAATTTGCTAACGGTTTACGAAGCATATAAAGGCAATCCTAATATTTTATTTTTATCTCACACCATTGATCCAGAGCATGATTCAGTAGCGGTTTTAAAAGACTTTGCTGAACGATTAGGCGCTGATAGCAAACAATGGCATTTTTTAACAGGAAACAGGGATTCTATATATGAATTAGCCACGCATGGATATTATGCAACAGCCTTGCCTGACTCAACGGAACCGGGAGGTTACGTTCACAGCGGTGGATTAATATTGATTGATAAAAATAGAAGAGTGAGAGGAATCTATGATGGAACAAGCGAGAAGGATACCAAAACTTTAATGGAGGATATGGAGCTTTTATTGAATGAAAAAGAGTAGCATTTTACTTTTTATTATTTTTGTTTTCATATTCAGTGCTTGTATTGAAAACCAATTTTCAAATGCTTCTGTAAATTTGGCGTCTGGTTACCAATTATATGAAAGAAATTGTAGTAATTGCCACCAAAAAGATGGAAGTGGTTTTGCACGTTTATATCCGCCATTATTGAATTCCGATTATATTCTGAATAATCCAAATATGGTTGATTCCATTATAAAACATGGGCAAAAAGGTTCCATCAAAGTAAATGGAGTGGAATATAATTTGGCCATGCCAGCTTATACTAAATTGACTCAGCATGAAGTCAATCAAATTACTTATTACGTTTTAATTAAGTTCAACAAGTTAGATTCGTTGTTGGTGGAGTAAATATGATGTTCCTCCGTAATTCAATAGATAAAAAATTTTGATTTTAACTATGGACATACAGTTGATTATAAACAAATTATTATTAAATAATTATTTTTTGTTATTAAGTTAATAATTACATAACGTACAACTTGTTACTTTTGTAAAATAAATTATATGTAAATAGTTTTTAAAAATGAAAAACAAAGACCAATACAAAATTCTAGTTGTAGATGATGAAAAAGACATTCAAGAATTTATTGAATATAATTTAAAAAAGGAAGGTTATGATGTTTTTTTGGCAAACAATGGTATTGAAGCCATTGAACAAACAAAAAAAATAAAACCAGACTTAATATTAATGGATGTAATGATGCCATTGATGGATGGAATTCAGGCTTGTCAGCAAATAAAAACGAATCCAATGTTTAGCAAAATATTTATCGTTTTTTTAACCGCCCGTTCCGAGGAATATAGTGAACTTGCAGGTTTTGATGCTGGTGCCGATGATTACATAGCAAAGCCAATAAAACCAAAGGTATTATTAACAAGAATTGCTGCTATATTACGTAGAAAAGAATCACAATTAGTAGAAAATATAGAACCGGAAAATATTCAATTAAAAGTAAAGGGACTAATTATAGATAGAGATACTTTTATGGTGTATAAAGGAACTGAAAAAATTCAATTAGCACGCAAAGAGTTTGAATTATTATACCTTTTGGCTAGTAAACCCGGAAAAGTTTTTAAGCGCGATAGCATTTTAGAAAAAGTTTGGGGCGATGAAGTCATTGTTGGTGATAGAACAATTGACGTTCATATAAGAAAAATTAGAGAAAAAATTGGTGAAGATTTGGTAGGAACTGTAAAAGGTGTTGGATATAAATTTGAAGATTAATAATAATATCAATTATAATTTTAAATATAAAAAACCACGGTATTTATCGTGGTTTTTTATATGTAAGAAATAATAAGTTATAATAGTAAAACCTGATGTTTGATAAAGTAAACTTTAAATAAATATCACATAATATTATCTACATTTTTTCAGGAACCTCAATGCCTAATAAACCAAAACTCGATTTAATAATATGAGCAGTTAAGTTTACCAATTGAATTCTAAAGTTTCTTTGTTCCAAGTTTTCTTCTTTAAGTACGGAACATTCGTGGTAAAAATGATTAAATGCTTTAGCCAAATCGTAAGCATAATTACAAATAACACCAGGACTCATGTCTTTACCCGCATCAAAAATAGCTTGTGGAAATTGGTAAATAGTGAATAACAAAGCTCTTTCAGGCTTGCTTAAGTTTGTTTGATTGAAATCAAATTGTGTAAAATCTATTTCGCCAGTATTGCGTAATATTGATTTGATACGCGCATGAGTATATTGAATAAACGGTCCTGTATTTCCTTGAAAATCGATTGATTCCTCCGGATTAAACATCATTTTCTTTTTCGGATCTACCTTTAACAAATAATATTTTAAAGCACCCATTCCTATGGTTTCATACAAATGATTTAATTCTCCATCAGGAATTCCGTTTGCTTTGCCTAATTCTATGGTTGTAGCAGTGGCAGTAGCAATCATTTCATCTATTAAATCATCGGCATCTACTACAGTTCCCTCACGGCTTTTCATGCGGCCATGAGGCAATTCTACCATTCCATAACTTAAATGATAAATGCCATCTGCATACGGTTTATGCATGTGTTTGCAAATTAATTGCAATACTTTAAAATGGTAATCTTGTTCATTTCCCACCACATAAACGGAGCGTTCACAGTCAAAATCTTTGTATTTTAGTTCAGCAGTTCCAATGTCTTGTGTAATATAAACTGAAGTTCCATCGCCACGAAGCAATAATTTCTGGTCTAAACCATCGTTTGTCAAATCAATCCAAACCGAGCCATCTTCTTTCTTAAAAAATGTTTCAGTAGCTAATCCTTGTTGAACAATGTCTTTTCCTAATATATAAGTATTCGATTCGTAATAATACTTATCAAATTGAACGCCTAATTTTTTATAAGTAACAGCAAAACCATCGTAAACCCAGCCATTCATTAGTTTCCAAATGTCAACAGTTTCTTTGTCGTTGGCTTCCCATTTTAACAATAATTGTTGCGCAGCAATGATTGCAGGAGCTTTCTTTTCAGCTTCTTCGGCAGGCATTCCATTGGCAACTAATGCTGCTATTTCTAATTTGTATTGTTTGTCAAAAGCTACATAATATTTCCCAACCAAATGATCGCCTTTTAAGCCCGCACTTTCAGGAGTTTCGCCATTTCCAAACTGCATCCAAGCATACATACTTTTGCATATGTGAATGCCTCTATCGTTTACCAAATTACAAGTGTTTACTTGATGACCGTTTGCCTTTAAAATTTGTGCAACTGAATATCCTAATAAGTTATTTCTGATATGTCCTAAGTGTAAAGGTTTGTTGGTGTTTGGCGATGAATATTCAACCAATATTTTTTGCCCACTAGGTGCAAATACAAACCCATAATCTTTATTAGCATAAGTGTTATTTAAAAACTCAAACCAAAACTGATTACTGAGTGAAATATTTAAAAATCCTTTGATAACATTGAAGTCGGCTAATTGTGAAAAATTTGTTTTCAAATATTCGCCTATCTCTTGAGCCGTTTGCTCTGGTGATTTTTTGCTTTGTTTTAAAATAGAAAAAACCACATAGGTGAAATCGCCTTCAAATTCGGGTTTGGTGTTTTCAATTACTATTTGGTTATCGAGTAAATCAATTTGGTATAAATGCTTAATAGCAGCTGCTATTTGGTGTTTGAGTATGTCTTGAATCATGATAATTTTTCTGCTGCGAAAATATTTTATTAAAATGATTTTCCCGCCATTTAATTTTAGTAAATAAAAAATAGTTTTCTTATTGCTTTAAAATCAAAAAGCCAAACATTAATGCTTGGCTTTTTGATTATTTATAGAAAAAAAAATTAGTTAACTACCCAAGTTTCTCTTCCTGCTATTAGTTTGTCTAAGTCTCCCATGCCATTTTCCATGGCATGTTCCATTTGTTTGTTAAATAAAGTATCAAATGTTTCTTTGTTGTTATTTACATAAAATACGCCAAAAGGACGAGGTTTGTGGTCAGGATGAGTAGGATCATCGTAAAAACGAGAAAGAATAGTAGCTTTTACTAAATCTGTTTCATCGTGAATCCATAAATCATTTGCCGACACGTCTGCTAAGTTCACAATTATAGGTTTAAAACCATCTAACATAATTCCTTTGTCATCGTTGGCACCAAAAATTAATGGTTTACCATTTTCCATCAATAATATATTTTCCTTTTTGCTACTTTTTTCAGTATAAATTTCAAAAGCACCATCGTTAAATACATTACAGTTTTGATATATTTCTATCAATGAAGTTCCTTTATGTTCGTAACCTCTTTTTATAACATATTGTTGGTGTTTTGGATCTCTATCCATGCTGCGAGCAACAAAAGTCGCATCAGCGCCAAGTGCTAGTGCAATGGGGTTAAACGGATAATCAACACTCCCTACAGGAGATGATTTAGTAACTTTTCCTTGCTCACTTGTAGGTGAATATTGTCCTTTAGTTAAACCATATATTTGGTTATTAAATAACAATACATTTAAATCAGGATTTCTGCGAAGCATATGAATAAAATGGTTTCCACCAATACTCATTGAATCACCATCACCAGTAATTACCCAAACAGAAAGCTCGGGTCTGGTAGCTTTTAAGCCAGTAGCAATTGCGGTGGCTCTTCCATGAATGGAGTGCATGCCATAAGTATCCATATAATATGGAAAACGGCTAGAACAACCAATACCTGAAATAAAAACAAACTCTTCTTTTGGACGACCTAAGTCAGGCAAAATAGTTTGAACTTGTTTCAATATACTATAATCACCACAACCTGGGCACCAACGCACTTCTTGGTCTGATGAAAAATCTTTTGATGTTAACTTCTCTATTACTTCACTCATAACTATAAATTTTGAATTTTGAATTTTGGATTTTGGATTACAAAACCCAATTTTTAGTTTTTGTTATTTTGTTGTGATGTTTTAACAATAGCAGTTAAGATATTGATAATTTCATCTATTTCTTTTAAATATTTATTTAAATTTATTACAACCAGTTGACTTTTATTTAGTAGCATTAACCAATATTTTGTTTCTCTAGCTTCTTTTGATGCAATTGACATTTTATGAATAAAATCTGCTTTACTTTGAGCAGCTGTTGATTCATTTATGTTAGCACCTATACTGGTTCCGCTTCTTAATAATTGTTTTGAAATAATGAATTCATTGTTTGATTTTAAATGCTTAAATAATTCAATAATTGAAAGTGAAAAAGTAAAGCTTTTTTCTAAAATTAAATTTTCTTTCTTTACCATTTTATCAATTTAAAATTCAACATCCAAAATCCAAAATCCAACATTATCTATGCTAAAATTTCTTTAATTTTATTTACTACTTCAGTACTCATAAATGGTAATCCTTGAATTTTGTTGTAAGGAATAGCATCTATAAAATATTTATCACGGATAATTTTCACTAATTGACCATTGTTTAGTTCAGGAACAACTACTGTTTTAAAACCTTTCAATATTTCACCTAAATTACTAGGAAAAGGACTGATATAACGCAAATGCGCGTGTGATACATTTAAACCTTCGCCACGTAAAATGCTGGTAGCAGTTTTTAAAGCACCATAAGTTCCACCCCAACCTAATATTAACAAATCGCCAGTTTCTGGGCCATTGTCCATGGTTTGTAACGGAATATAATTAGCTACATTTTCTACTTTTTGTTGACGTAAGTGAACCATTTCTTCATGGTTATTTGGATCATAACTAATATTACCTGTAATATTTTGTTTTTCTAATCCACCAATTCTATGTTCTAATCCTTTTGTGCCTGGTAATGCCCATGGACGACTTAATTTTTCGTCACGTAGGTATGGCATAAACTTATCGTCAGTATTTGTTTTTTCAGGAGCAAATTCTACTTTGATATCTTGTAAATCTTTTGATTGAGGGTACATCCAAGGTTCAGAACCATTAGCAATATAACCATCAGTTAATAAAAATACTGGAATCATATGCTCTAAAGCAATTCTACAAGCTTCATAAGCCATGTTAAAACAATCGCCAGGTGATTGCGCAGCAACAATTACTAAAGGACATTCTCCATTTCTACCATAAAAAGCTTGCATTAAATCTGCTTGCTCTGTTTTAGTAGGTAAGCCAGTACTTGGTCCTGCACGCTGAACATTTACTATTACCAATGGTAATTCTAACATGGTTGCTAATCCAATGGCCTCACCTTTTAAAGCTATTCCAGGTCCTGAAGAACCGGTAATTGCTAAGCTTCCGCCAAATGATGCACCAATAGAAGAACAAATAGCAGCTATTTCATCTTCAGCTTGGAAAGTTTTTATATTAAAGTTTTTATACTTTGATAATTCATGTAAAATATCGGAAGCAGGAGTAATAGGATAAGTGCCATAAAATAATGATAATCCTGATTTTACTGAAGCTGCAATTAAGCCTAATGCTGCAGCTTGATTTCCCATGATACTTCTGTATACACCAGCATCCATTTTTGCGGGAGCCACGTTGTATCTGTTTGCAAACATTTCTGTTGTTTCGCCATAACTCCATCCTGCTTGCATAATTTTTAAATTGGCGTTCATTACGGCTTCGTTCTTTTTAAACTTTGCTTTTACAAAAGCAATAGAACTTTCCATGTTTCTGTTATACATCCAATAAACTAAACCCAAAACAAACATGTTTTTACAACGGTCAATTTCTTTTACGCCTAAACCACTATCGGTTAAAGCTGCTCTAGTTATTTTAGTTACATCTATAATTTTTAAATCATATTCGTCAAGGGATCCATCAGTAAGCGGATTTTTATCTTCCGGCACATTTGCCAAACGCATGTTTTTAGAATCAAAACCATCGGAATTGGCAATGATAACACCGCCTTTTACTAGGTTTTTTATATTTGCTTTTAAAGCAGCCACATTCATTACCACCAATACATGACTCATATCGCCAGGGGTATGAATACGAGTTGAACCAAAATGAATTTGAAAGCCAGAAACACCAGCAAGGGTTCCTATAGGAGCACGAATTTCAGCAGGAAAATCAGGAAATGTAGCTAAATCGTTTCCAAATAAAGCTGCTGAGTTTGTAAACTGTGTTCCTGTTAATTGCATTCCATCACCGCTATCGCCTGCAAAGCGAATAACAACTGATTCTAAATCTTTATCTATTGTTGGATTCATTTACGTATATTTAAATTATAATTAGGCAATAATAAAAAAACTAAATGTATTTTTTTTAACTTTTGCTTGAATTAAAAACTAACTCTTATTAGGAATTTCGTTTTTTTTGAAATAAATTTGATGAAATAGGAAATAATTTTTATTTATTATTGCAAAAAATAAAATTCAATAAATGATACCTCCGCTTAATTTACAATTCATCACATTATCATATATCAATTCAAACTTACAATTAGCTGATTGGCCTACTATTCTTGGAAGTGTGATTGCAATTGTATTATTTATACTTTCTTCAGCTTTATTTTCAGGTTCAGAAAATGCTTTATTTTCATTGAACAAAACTCAAATAGAAGAACTTACAGAAGATACTTCTAGCACTTCTAAAGCAATCAAATATTTAATCAATCATCCTAAAAAATTATTAGCCACCATTTTAATTGGAAATACCTTTATAAACGTAGCCATGGTAATGGTTTCAACGGTTTTATTAACTACTATTTTTGACTTTGTAAACAACCCATTATTTGGTTTTTTAATAGAAGTAGTTTTTGTAACTTTTATGATTGTATTATTTGGTGAAGTAATTCCCAAAATATATGCTGTTCAAAACAATGTAAAGGTTTCAGCTTGGGTGGCAGTTTTTATGTTTTACATGTATAAATTATTCCGTCCGTTGGTTTATGTATTAGAAAATTCTACTTCAATTATTGATAAACGAGTTACCAAACGTGGTCATATATTAAGTGTAGATGAGCTAAGCCATGCCATAGATATTAC
>CAMCQX010000013.1 GCA_945876985.1 Chitinophaga pinensis | reverse complement strand
GTCGGGCTGGTTACTTAAATCAATAGCATTGCTATTCATATCAAGTGCTAAATTCCCCGTGCTTCCTGTACTAAAAGTATAATTATTACTTTGGGCAACTTGTGCAAATACATTCACGGTGAATGTAAAAAAAAGCGCTGTAATAAACGCTACGATTCGGAGTTGATTTTTTTTGTTGAAATTTTCCATTTTATATATTATTTTATTATTTTTTTGTATTGATCCTTATTTTTTTAAAAAATTGTAATGTTGGTTAGTATAAATTAAGCAATTTAAAAGTTCATTTGAAAATGCTTTTTTACTTAAAAAAAGATTGATTGTTATTAGTTTTGATGCTTTGGAAATATTAAGTTTATAAAACTTGAAAAAGGTTTTATAAATGCTATTTGAAAGCTGACTTATTGGATGTGAAAATTGCGTATAATTAAAATGCACTTTTGATGTAAAACACGCAAATGCCTTGGCTACTTGTTTTTTATAAAATTCAAGTATTATTTTTTTGTTAATTATTTGACCAAAATTGAAAGTAGAATTAGTAGCCACATGCTTGCTAATTGCACCTTTTAAGGAATTTATAATTAAAAAATAAGTGTAAATTATGTGTAAATTTTTATTCAATATGCTGTTTTTTGAGAATGCATATTCTAAAAAATTTCTTAATTAAAAAAATTATTTTTTTTTAAATTTGGAATTATCACAAAAAAAACAGTAGATTAAAAACTAGTTTTATTAGTAAAATCAGACTGCGACATTCAGTTTTGATAGGAAAAAAAATAATGTCTTTAATGTCTTTATAAATTAAATGCTAACCAAATTTATTTTAAAAAATTAAATATAAAAAGTGGGCTTGAGAATTGGAAAAAACAAAAAATAAATTGCGTTATTATCACAAATGAAATAGGAGAGTTTAAGGTAAAATAAAGGGATTATTTGACCGCTTTTTTTAATTTTAAAAAATGTATTTGAAGCATTGAAACATTAAAATAAACAGCAAATTTAATTTACGTTATTTTTTTTATCCTAAATCGCCTAATTGTGGACGAATGATTACTTCTTCTACCACTGTATTGTCCGATAAGTTATAAATATTCCAAATGGTATTGGCTATGTCTTCGGGTTTTATAAATCTTTCTGCTGGTAAATCAGTGCCATTCCAACTATTGGTTAAGGTAGCTCCAGGCAATATTGCAGTTACTTTTACATGATGTTCCATTAATTCCTCGCGCAATACTTTAGTCATGCCAAGCATAGCAAATTTACTAATACAATAACTACCACCATTAGGATAAGCTTTGATACTAGCAGTACTACAAATATTGAAAATATAACCTTGTTGATTGGCCTTCATACTTGGAACTATTTCGCGAGTTAAATGATAAGCGCTAGCTAAATTAGTATTAATTTGTTGTTCAAATATTCCATCTTCTTCTTCTAAAATACTTCCTGGAATAAATACACCCGCATTATTAATTAACACATCAATGGTTTCAAATTCTAATAATACGTCACTGGCAAAAGCTTGCAAAGCTATTTTGTCGCTTACATCTACCGAGGCAATTAAAAACCGTTGATTTTCGTAAGTATTCCAAAGTTCCGCTTTAAACACATTTATTTCTTTTTCGTTGCGAGCGCAGCCCGCAACATTAAAGCCATTTGCTGCAAACAATTCGGCCAATGAGCGACCAATTCCTTTTGTTATTCCTGTAATTAATACTGTTTTATTTGCGCTCATATTTATTTAGTATTTAGCTATTTTAAAATTGTAATTTTTGTTGCCACCGGCAATATTTATTATATACATACCCGCATTTAATAATTCTGAATTGATGCTTGCTGAATTCTGCTGGTTATTGAATTCTAACACCTGCTTACCTTGTAAATTATAAACTGTAACTTGATACTTTTCATTGCTAGGAACTTGTATCATCAAAGGCTCATTTGAACTAGCAAATCCTTGTGAATTGATGATCTTAATTAACGAAGCATCTAACACTTCATCAATAGAAACGGAAGAGATGAGTTTTCGGTTGAAGAACGAGTTTTTTATGGTTGCAAAATGGTATTTGTTATACAATAAACTATCAGCTTGAATAAACAATTTTGCAAACTCAGGTATTTTCATGTTAGATTGCATGGAAGCCATGGCGGTAAGCAATAATGTAACTGTGGTATCCAAACCTATTTGCTCAGCAAAATCAGTAACAGCACCACTCCAAATATCACATAATGAATAACGGTTCATTACATAATCATCTACATAATTTTTTGTGTTTAAAGTAGTTCTTCCTCCCCACAAATTACCATCCCAATTAAAAACTTTACGCCAATTATAATCGCTTAATTTCTTGGAGTAAATAACTGCTAAAATATCACTGTTCCCTTCATCTATGCCAATTCTTTCTTCACTTTCAATGGTATTAGGAGCAATATAATAACCTATTGCATGTCCATATTCATGAACTATTACATCTGCATCTTCCGCATCTGGAATTCCGCCAATTCCGAAAAAAATATAGGGTTCTTGTCCACTATAATCAAACTGTGAATTATCGGCAAATGTACCCATTGCGTCTACCCATAATTGGTTTTGAATATTGGTAAATCCTAAACTTTGTATGTATTCTTGAACATGTTTGATATGATACAAAACCATTTCTTGTTTAAAAATATCGGTATTTCTAGTAACTATTAAACTATCTTTATATTTGGTAACAAACGGAGCCACATTTGGAGCATATATATCCTTTATTAGCACGTATTTATTTTCGGCTAAATAATTTCCATCATCATCTATTTTTAAACCTAAAAGCAAATCTTTTCTTTCATTGTTTAATGCTGGAGTATCTAATTTATTATAGTTTAAATAAGGTGCTACATACTCACTTCTGGCACTTGTAAGCGGATCAGGATTAAATATTTTTACCAAAACATTGGTATCAGTTTTACCTTTATTTAAGCTTTTTATATTTTCATAAATCAATTGATTATTTAATGTAAAAAGCTGCTCTTTATTACCTGAAATAACTTTTTTAGTTGCTGTTAATTCAGTGCCATCATAAGTCCAAAATTCATTATTTTGTAATATAGTTGTTGGAAGATTTTTGTTTCTTAAATCAACTAAATCATTGATAATATTTATAATTTCAGCTTGGTTATTGATAGCTATTTTTATGTTCGATTGATAAATTTCTGAACCAATATATGTTTGTATAAATTGGTAATGTGTTCCCACTAAACTTTCATAAGTATTGGTCAATTTTAAATTACAATTTCCAATTTGTAATTCCTTTGTATTGTCTAATAAATATTGCTTTGCAACGCTACTTAAGTCTAAATTATTTTTAGCCAAAGAAGTTAAATTATTTATACTAATTTTTTGAGACGGAATAAATAGTTTGGACGATTTATTACCTAAATATTTACCAAAATTATTTTGCTGTGCAATGGCAAATGGAGCATAAATAATGCTTAATATTAATAATAGTTTCATGCCCTTGGCTTGATTAAAAATTCTCATATAATTCCTTTAAACTTTATTTGACAAATTCCCGCGTCATTCAGTTGCTTTAAAACATCATCGGCTTTGGATTTTCTCACTTCAAATATAAAACTGTTTGTATTTAAATTGTTATTCGGATATAATTTAATAACATTGTTTTTACCAACCTTGTACAAATGATTGTGTAATATAAATTCTGCCTCTACTTCATATTGTTCTATTACTTGTTTTTCTAAAATTTTAGCATTGGTTAAAGCTTCAATTCCCGCAACATGATAAGCGTTTATTAAGCCAGGAACTCCCAATAATTTTCCTCCAAAATACCTCACCACCACTATCAAAACATAAGTTAAATTTTTTTGTAAAATAGCTCTTAATATTGGTTTGCCAGCCGTGTTTGCTGGTTCTCTATCGTCTGTACTTTTCTGAAATTCTTTATTTGCGCCAAGCACCATAGCCCAACAATGATGGTTAGCTTGCGGATGTTCTTTTTTTAATTGCCTCACTATTTCCTTGCCTTCCTCTTCCGTTTTTATTGCATAAGCAAAACCAATAAATTGACTGCCTTTGTCTTTATATTCGCCTTGCGAATTGCTTTCAATGGTTAAATAGGTATCGGAAAATAACATATAAACTAAAATTTTATAGCAATTAATGCAATAGCTGTTAACGATAAAGCCAAACCGATGATGTTTTTAGCATTCAGTTTTTCTTTAAAAAACCATACAGAAACCAATGTGCTTAAAGCCACAATTCCAATATTATTAATAGGAAAAATTGTTGCGCTAGCAGCATGAAAATTACTTAAAGTTTTTACTAAAAATAACATACTAAAGTAGTTTGGAATGCCTAACAATATTCCCCAATAAACATTTTTAAAAGCTAATTTTTCATTTTTAAAAATTACCAAATAACTCAGATAAATAGCGCCCAATACAAATGCAATACTAAAAACTGTAGTTATTATATACGCTTCACTCACTGCGGGAATAAACTGCTTTTGAATAAAATTTAAAGTAGTATCAATAATGCCGCTACCCACAAAAACAATTGCTGGAAGCACCCATAAGTTTTTAGTTTTAGTAGTACCTTCATCTTGCTTTTGGCTAATAAAATATACTGCTAACAGCGATAATACAATTCCTATAATTTGAAAAAAAGAAAGACCTTCTTTAAAAAATAGCAAAGCAAACAAAATAGGTATTACCACCGAAAGTTTGGCAGAAACCATGCTTACAGAAACACCCATTTTTTGGGAAGTTTCGCCAATTACAAAAAATATACTGATAAATAAAAATCCTAATAAAAGTGTGTATGGAAACCAATCTTGCTGGTAAAAATTTGTTAAAATTACTGGAGTTTCTGTGGTAAATAAATTACCTAAAACAGCACAAGTTATATAGTTAAAAATAATGCCTTGTAAAGTATTTACACCTACACGTTCAAAAATTTTAAAAAAACTTACGGTAATGGTAGATGCTAAAATACTTAAGAGTAAAAATATCATTGATTGGTTTTTGTTATATTTAATTAGCTAAAAGTACATTCATCATTACACCATCAATGTCTTCTTGTTGAATTTTATTGCCATATATAAGTGGTGCTTTTATTCCATCATTGATGGTTTTTGGCGAAGTAAAAATGATTGCTTCATCCCATATTTTATTAGCAATAACAGCATTTAATAATTTTGTTCCACCTTCTATAACTACGCTTTGAATTTTAAGTTTATACAATTCATTCAGCATTTCATTCAACCAGTTTTTTTCAAAATCCAATTGAATAAAAGTGAGGTTATGTTCCGACTCTTTTTGAACAGAAGTAAATACGATGGTGGGTTCACTTTTGTCGAATAATTTTAAATCATGTGGTAAACGCAAAGTTCTGTCAAGTACTATTCTTATTGGGTTTCGGCCTGTCCATTCTCTTGCATTTAATGCCGGATTGTCAAATAAAGCTGTGTTTGTGCCAACCATAATTGCATCTTCCTTTGTTCTCCATCTGTGAACCAATCGTTGAACAATTCTATCGGTAATATGGCGTTGAATTTCAAATTCCTCCGCACTTATTTTAGTAGCATCAGGAGCTATATAGCCGTTAAAAGTTTGTGCCCATTTTAAAATAATATATGGTTTTTGTTGTGTTATATATTTAATAAAACGTCTGTTTAAATACTTGCACTCAGCTTCTAATATTCCAACTTCCACTTCAATTCCTGCATCTTTCAGTTTTTGAATTCCTTGTCCTGCTACTTTTTCAAAAGGATCAATTATTCCTACCACCACTTTTTTTATTTTATTATCAATAATAAAATCAGCACAAGGAGGAGTTTTTCCAAAATGATGACAAGGTTCTAAGTTCACATAAAGCGTTGCTTCCGGTAATAAATGCTTTTGTTTTACTGAATTTATAGCATTTACTTCCGCATGAGCTTCACCATATTTCATGTGCCAACCTTCGCCAATAATGGTATTGTTATACACTATCACACAGCCCACCAAAGGGTTTGGCGATACTGTACCAGCGCCATTTTGCGCTAATTCAATACAGCGCTGCATATATTTTTGGTGTGTTTTCAATTGGGTTGCAAAATAAAGAATTTTGATACGTTTATAGCTTTCATAATGATTTGCTTTTTAAATGCCTAATCCAATAGTTGGATCCCAATAATGTGAACTAAAATTTTGAATTTTATCTTCCACTATAATAAGTCCTTCGGCTTCTAAACTTTGCTGCATTGCATTACCTCCAAAATGATGTTTGCCCGTTAACATTCCATTTCTATTTACCACTCGGTGAGCCGCTATTTTTGGAATTAATTGGTGGCTAGCATTCATGGCATAGCCAACGGTTCTGCTGCTTTTGGCGCTTCCCAAATATTTTGCTATGGCTCCATAACTGGTTACTTTTCCATAAGGAATTTGTCTAACTACGTCAAACACATTTTCAAAAAAAGTATATTTATCTTTCATTTTTAAGCCAATTTTTGAAAGGCTTTTATCCATCTATCAGGAATTTCATCACTCAACGCTATTTCATAATCACTGTAATTGCAAGGCACCATAAACGAACCTTCTTGCTCATTTCTGTTTTTTGGATATGGTACTTCCATCCACCACCTGTCGCTCATTTTATTTTTATAAAATGTAATGTCATAATTGCTTTGAATACTGGTATAATATACCATAAAATCATTGCTATCTTTATTTGGATATTCGCTTTTTCTGTTGTTAAATCCATCCATAAAATACCACAACATTTGCGCTGAAAGTTGACTGGTTAGGTTGTTTAAATCGTGGGTTGGATTCACGTTATAAATACCAAAACTTTTTAAATCATTGCTCATTCCTGCATAGCGTGCTAATTGGCAAGCTTCTTCGCCCGTAAATCCATTTGCCGAAGGTGAATTTTGACCATGTGCATCAGCTGCTTTTATAGCCGACATATTAAAAGCCATCATATCTGCATTTCTGCAAAATGGTTCTATATCTTGAATTTTATTTCTGAAAAGGCCTAACCTCAACATATCAAAATTCATGTTTTCAAAAGCATCAAAACTTTCAGGTTCTACAAAATAACTTTGATGCCCAATATGTGCAATATTGAACAAATAATTTTTTGGATGTGCAATAATTCTACTTAAATATCCACTTTGTAATTCATTGTCATCATCAAATTTTAAAGCCACTCGTGCATCGGCTATAAAAACATTCATGTTAAAATGAACATCTTCGTAAGCAGCATATTGTTGGTAAATATAATCTTCGCTAGCGCCAATAATTAAGCATAAAACTTTTTGTTTTAAAAGTGTTGCAATGGTTTGTTTCAATGCAAAATAAGTGTCGCTTATGGTATTTCCCGATTCAATGTTTCCCAAATCTATAATTTGTAAATCATTTCGGTGTTTTATTAATTGATAAAATTCTAATCTAATAGCATCTGCAGCCTTTGCCGAACCGGCAAAATTTGAACGCAATCTGTCGTCACAAACCCCAATAATGGCTAATTGATAGTTAGCTAAATTTTCAATTGTTTCACTTACAAATGTGGTAGAATAATAAATACTTCTTTGGCTACAATTGATTTTTAATTGGTCAATGATATGATTTGGTATTGGCTTTAAAAACTCCATGATTTTTATAAATTTATTTTATTTAAAAAAATAGTAATAACTATTTGCTTCAAAAATCATTAATTTGTTGGCATATAAAATAAACATATCCACAAACAGTGATTTTAGTAAGCGGTTCAACAGGATTTTTAGGAGCTCATATAGCTTGTGATTTGCTATTGCATAGCAAAAAAGTAAAACTAATGAAGCGAAGTACAGCTAGTTTGACTGAATTTGAAAAAATATTTAATTATTATTTCAAGCATTATGATCCGCAGGCAAAAGAAGCTTTATTTCAAACAATTGTTTGGACTGAAGCCGACATTTTAAATATTCCTCAGTTAGAATCAGCGTTTTTAAATGTTACAGAAGTTTATCATTGCGCTGCAATGGTGAGTTTTGTGCAAGCCGATAAATCAATAATGGAAAAAACCAATATTGAAGGAACAGCCAATATGGTGAATTTAGCTTTGCTCCATAAGGTTGAAAAATTCTGTTTTATTAGTTCTATAGCTGCTATAGGAAGAAGCATTAATGGTGCTACAATTGACGAAAATTGTAAATGGGAAAACAGTAAATTAAATAGCAATTATGCCATTAGTAAATACCGAGCCGAAATGGAAGTTTGGCGTGGAAAAGAAGAAGGTTTAAATGTGTGTATTGTCAATCCAGGTGTTATTTTGGGATATGGTGATTTTACCAAAGGCTCCATTGTTTTGTTTGATTCGGTTTATAAAGGTTTGCCATTTTATACCAATGGAATCAATGGTTATGTAGATGTGCAAGATATTAGTAAAGTTTGTTATCAATTAATGGAGCAAAATATATTTGGACAACGTTATATTTTATGCAGCGAAAGTATCAGCATAAAATCACTATTTTACAGCATTGCAAAACACTTAGGTGTAAAAGCACCCCAAACTTTAATTACGCCATTGATGGGCGAAATTGCTTGGCGTTTATTTGCTATTGTTAGGTTATTAAAACTTTCAAAATTTAGTTTAACCAAAGAAACTGCTCGTGCTTCGCAAAAGCAATATTTTTATAATAACGGTAAAATATGTTTGGCTTTAAACTTTAATTTTAAGCCAGTTGAACAAACTATCAAAGAAGTTTGCCATCAATTTGCGTTAGATATAGAAGATAAATAAATATATTTTATAAAGAAATTTAAGCTATGATTATTCAATTTAAGCACAAAGAAAAAAATTACGAAGCTAATTTGTTAATGCCTTTCGATTTGTCAATTCCATTGTTTAGTGGCGTTCAAAATCCCAATGCTTTTCACATCGATAATCCATTATTTGAGCCTGTAAAAGTTGGAACTTTTATAGGTTCCGTAATAGATGGTGGAGCTTGTAATTGTGAAAATTTAAAACTGAATGCGCACGGAAATGGAACGCATACCGAATGTGTTGGGCATATTAGTAAAGAGCGAATTACCATCAATCAAACTTTAAAGAATTTCTATGCCATTGCGCAAGTTATTTCGGTGCTACCGCAACAATTAGAAAATGGCGATAATTTAGTAACTAATCAAAGCGCTGCAAAGCATTACAATCCTATGGCTGATGCAGTAATTATTCGTACTTTACCCAATAACGATTCTAAGAAAATGAATCAATATTCAGGGAATAATCCCACTTATTTGGAACCAGCATTAGGTGAATTTTTTGCCAATCAAAACGTCAAACATTTGTTGGTCGATTTACCCTCTGTAGATAGGGAAGAAGATGGTGGTGTTTTGGCAACTCATCATGCCTTTTGGCAATATCCTAACAATACTAGATTAGATGCCACCATTTCGGAATTAATTTTTGTAAATAATGAAGTAGCTGATGGTTTTTATTTATTGAATTTGCAAATTGCTTCCTTTGAAAGTGATGCTAGCCCGAGCAAACCTGTATTATATAAATTAAAAGAATTACAAGCAAATTAGCTACTTATCAGCCAAATAAGTTCTAAAGTTTTTCCAAATCATAAAAAATGCGGTGAAGTAAAATATTTTTTTATATTTGCACCCCTAATCGCATGAAGGTATCGTGGCCGAGCGGCTAGGCAAAGCTCTGCAAAAGCTTGTACATCAGTTCGAATCTGATCGATACCTCAAAAAAAAGCTCCAATTTGGAGCTTTTTTTGTTTTTTAATATTTTTTTGAATTCAGTAATTTTTAAACGCCACCAAATTTCTCTCGCCATAATTGGTTAAATGATTTTTCCTCAATTTTCGGAAATTCTCTTTCTGTTCCCCAATTGTTTTTATAAAGTTGCTTAAAAGTAAAGTTTTTTAAACTAGCAGAGCGGTTTAAGTTTTTACGACTTAGCATGGCTTTTGTCCAAGTATACCAAGCTAATTTTTCACTAGTAGACTCACCGCCAAGATTCACTGCATCTCTTCGGTTTCTTATTATTTGGTTACTAACTTCTATTTTAACCGGACATACATCATTGCATTTTCCGCAGCTTGTACTGGCATTACTTAAGTGAATATTTTCTTTTAAACCATGCGCAAGAGGCTCTGTAATTGCACCAATTGGGCCGGTATAATTACTTCCATAAGCATGTCCGCCAATATTAGTAAACACCGGACAAACAAAATGACATGCGCCACATTTTATACAACTTAATGCTTCACGCTGATCGTGAGAGGCCAAAATATTACTACGTCCATTGTCAACTAAAATTACTATAAACTCAATTGGTCCGTCATGTTCATCGCTGTTTTTTGGACCAATGATAGAATTATAAGTTGTTAGTTTTTGTCCAGTTCCATAACTACTTAACAATGAAAAAAACAAATCAACGTCTTGTAAAGTTGGAAGCATTTTATCAATTCCGGCAACTATAATATGAGTTTTAACAAACGTACTTGTAAGTCTTGCATTTCCTTCGTTTTCAGTAATGCATGCCATTCCATTTTCAGCTATCAAAAAATTTGCTCCTGTTATTCCAATATCAGCTTTAAAGAAATTGCTGCGCATATATTCTCTTACATCGCCCATCATTTCATGTGCTTCAATGTCGAGTGAAGAACTGATTTTTTGGTTCAGTAAGTTGTTTATTTCTTGCTTTGATTTATGAACTGCAGGTAAAACATTATGAAATGGTTTTTCATTGAAACCATCTATTATAAAATCGCCTAAATCGCTTTCAAATAATTGATAACCTTTTGAACGAATGAATTCATTCAATCCAATTTCGTTACAAATAGAAGATTTTGACTTAACAATTTGCTTTGCTTGATTTTTTTTGATGATTTGTTCAATTTCGTTCAAAGCAGTTTGAGCAGTATCGGCCCAAATTACCTTGCCACCTTTTCGCATCAAATTGGCTTCAAAATCTATCAAATATTTATCTAAATTTTCATTCACACGCCATTTAATATATTTGGCTCTATTGCGAGCTAAATCAAGGTTTGCAAACTGTTTGATGGCTCCATTCATTGCATGCTGATGCTGCATTGCAGCTGCCATTGTTCGGCCTTGCAACTCAGTGTTTTTTATCGTTTTTTTTACAGCTTGATGAAATGTTTGTTCCGCGCTCATCTTATTTTACGAAGTAAAGTAAAACTTTTTAAAGCTAAAACATTTATTTTGAACATTTTTATAAAGGAAAACTACTTTATTATTCGCTTTAATAAAATCAATCAAAAACTACACCTTGTTTTACATGTATATCTTGGTATAATTGCATGGGTATAAAATTTTATTCCATTTTATAAATTGAAGTATGAAACAACTTTTCAGAAAAAAAAATATATCACAAATATTAATTGAAGCAAATAAAGCTGAACATGGCAGCCATCAATTACATAAAACATTGTCTTTACGTGATTTAACAGCCATGGGCATTGCTGCCATTATTGGTGCAGGAATTTTTAGTACCATAGGAAATGCCAGTTTTATGGGCGGTCCAGCGGTTATTTTATTGTTTGTTTTTACTGCTATTGCTTGTGGTTTTTCGGCCATGAGTTATGCCGAATTTGCGTCCTCAATACCAATTAGTGGCAGCGCTTATACTTATGCGTATGCTTCGTTTGGTGAAATTATAGCATGGATAATTGGCTGGGCTTTAATTTTAGAATATGGAATTGGAAACATTGTAGTGGCCATTAGTTGGAGCGATTATTTTACAGGTTTATTGGGCGGTTTAAATATTCATATTCCCGATTATTTAACCATGGATTATTTAACTGCAAAAGCCGGTTTTGAAAATGCAAGTTTGCTTTTAAGCAAAAACGAAAAATTAACTTTTGCTTTATCAGAACAATACAGCGCTTGGCAAACAGCTCCGAGTATAGGTGGTTTAAAACTAATTTTCGATTTGCCAGCTGTTGCCATTGTTTTGGCCATAACCGCTTTAATATATCGTGGGGTGCATGAAACAAAAAAAGCCAGTAATATTTTTGTTGCCATCAAATTATTTGTGATTGTTTTAGTCATTATTGTTGGTGCTTTTTATGTAAATCCTGATAATTGGAGTCCATTTATGCCCAATCATTTAACAGGAGTTTTACAAGGAGTTTCATCCGTTTTCTTTGCTTATATTGGTTTTGATGCTTTGGCAACAACTGCCGAAGAATGTAAAAATCCTGAACGCGATTTACCAAAAGCCATGATTGCTTCTTTAATTATCTGCACTGTTTTATATATTCTTATTTCACTCACCTTAACTGGAATGATAAGTTACAAAGAATTAGCTGTTGGCGATCCTTTGGCATTTGTTTTTGAAAAATTAAATGTAGGCTGGATGAGCGGAATAGTGGCCGTAAGTGCTGTAATAGCAATGGCTTCGGTGCTATTGGTTTTTCAAAACGGACAACCAAGAATTTGGATGAGCATGAGCCGCGATGGTTTATTACCAAAGAAATTCAGCAAAATTCACCCTAAATTTAAAACTCCTTATTTTTCAACTTTAGTTACGGGTGCTTTGGTAGCAATTCCCGCTTTATTTTTAAATTTAAAAGAAGTAACCGACTTAAGTAGCATTGGAACTTTGTTTGCTTTTGTGTTAGTAAATGCCGGTGTTATTCAAATGGAAACGCACCGAAACCCAAACCATAAAGGGTTTAGAGTTCCTTACATTAATGGAAGAATTATGATGCCATTGTTGTTTTTAGTAAGTATTTTTTTGTTCCTTGTTTTCGATGAAAATAAAATATTTTTCAACTTTGATATTGGTTTAAATTTCCCTGCTTACAGCTTTTGGATTTTGTTTGCAGTCATTTCCGTATTTAGTTTTTTACACCGTTTTTCTCTACTTCCAGTATTAGGAATGGTAACAAATTTTTATTTGATGACACAGCTTAATAAAAGCAATTGGATAGCATTTGGAGCTTGGTTGGTTATTGGCTTATTTATTT
>CAMCQX010000012.1 GCA_945876985.1 Chitinophaga pinensis | reverse complement strand
GAGCAAAATATTGGGAATGTTGCCAAAGGCAATATCAGGTATTCACTTTCAGTAGATAAAGATGGTAAACAAATACCAGGAAGCTACGGATTAAGTTGGTTCCCAGGTTATGCTATTAATGTAGAAACTGGCGAAAGATTAAATATTATTTTTGGCGAAGATTCATCATTACCAACAGAAAATGGTGCTGATATGATTTGGAATCCTACCAATAGTTTCTTTGACAGATTTTCTAATAATGCTATTCCTTCTTTTGGTGGTAAACACCACGTTTATATAATGGGAGCAAAAGAACTTAAGATTGGTTCTAATGTTCTTTACAAAGGTACTAAATACGATGGTTGTGCTGATTACAAAACTTTAATGGCAGTAAATAGTCCTTCTGAAGATCCAAATCAATTGAAAAAACGTTATTTCTTATCACAATTCATGTGGGTTACCATTCCAATGCTTTCATTTACTTCTAAATTAAGCTCAATGGCAGATGGAATAGTTCCAAATGAAGCAACTGTAAAATTAAGAGTAAAACGTCCTTTTGCAAAATATACTAATAATATTGATACACCTTTAATAAATGCTGGTCAACCGTTATATGAATTTAACACATCAAGTATTGCTCCTCAAATTAACGATAAAACAGCAGGAAATAAAGCAATGGATATGATTAATGTTTCTCCAAATCCTTACTATGCTTATAGTGGTTATGAAGATCCAGGAAATGCTTTAGATAATAAAGTTAAAATTATTAATACACCAAAAAAATGTAACGTTTCTATTTATACTCAAAATGGATTTTTAGTTCGCAGAATTAACAAAGACGATGATGCTAAAACTTATATTGAGTGGAACTTACGTAACGATGCAAATGTTCCAGTATCAAGCGGTGTATATTTAATCCATATAGAAGCTCCTGGAATTGGTGAAAGAATTATAAAATGGTTTGGCGTAATGCGCCCAGCTGATTTTGATTCATTTTAATAAAAACAAAAACAGTATCACTTAATCATTTTTTGATTAAGTGATATTTTATAAAAAAAACATAAAATAAATTACTCGTATGAAGAAGTATATTTTACAAAGTTTAGTAGCCTGTTTTGGTATTTTGGCTACAGTAAATGCAGGAAATCCAGATAGAGCTGGTGGAGCTGGTGCAACTCAGCTTTTGGTAAATCCTTATGTTAGAGGAGTTGGTTTAAGTGGTTCAAATACTGCTTCGGCCCGTGGCTTAGAATCATATTATTTAAATATTGGTGGTTTGGCTTATGTAA
Organism: Chitinophaga pinensis; assembly: GCA_945876985.1. GTDB lineage: Bacteria > Bacteroidota > Bacteroidia > UKL13-3 > UKL13-3 > JAAFJM01. The sequence goes on along the minus strand of CAMCQX010000012.1, from coordinate 12,180 downwards.
AGAAAATGGAAATTCAAGCATCTCAAACAAGATACTTGGTAGGTACAGATATTTACATCAATAACTTTGGTATTGCGCAAGCATTAGGCGAAAACGGAAGTGGTGGAGTTTTAGGTATGGCATTTTCTTATTGGGATATTGGTAGTATTCCTATTACCACTACTGAAGCACCTGATATGACTTTAGGTACTTATACCACACAAATAATGAACCTAGGATTAGCATATTCAAAAACTTTTTCTAATTCTATTACTGGTGGATTAATGGTAAGATATGTAAGTGAAGGTACTGCAAATGTGAATGCAAGTGGCATTACTTTAGATGCTGGTGTTCAATATCAAACTGCTTTAAATCCAACAAAGAAAATTAAGAAGCAAGATTTTAGATTTGGAATTGCTATTCGTAATCTAGGTCCAGATTTTGCTTATCAAGGTACTGGTTTATCAACTAACACAACTGTTACTGCTACTGGTGCAACTCGTAAAACATTATTTGGTTCACAGCCATTTAATGTGCCTGCATTAGCTAATATTGGTGTTACCTATGATATGCGTTTAGATAAAGGTGAAGAAACTTATGACCATAGATTATCAGTTTCTGGTAACTTTAATTACAATGCTTTTTCATCAAATATTACTGCTTTAGGTTTAGAATATTCATTTAAAAGTATGTTCATGGTTAGAACAGGATATGCGCATCAAGAAGGTAATTTTTCAAATTCTGACTACAGAACTCCACAATATGGTTTAAGTTATGGCGTTGGTTTTAATTTACCAATAAGTGATGCTGGTACTGCATTATCTATTGATTATGCTTACCAACCAACAGTTATTTTTAGCGGAATTCATAGCATTGGTCTTAAACTAACTTTAGGAAATAACAACTAAAACAATATATTTGCTAATACAAAGGAACGTTCGGAATGCATATTCCGAACGTTTCTTTTTGTTTTTAATGGTATCAAAATATTAAAAAAATGAGTAAAAAAACATTATCAGTTCCACCACCTTTAAATTATTTATCGAAAGAGGGATTTGAAAGGTTACAAAACGAACTTCACGATTTAAAATTTGTAAAACGTCCTTTTATTTCTAAGCAAATTGCTGATGCGAGAGATAAAGGTGATTTGAGCGAGAATGCTGAATACCATGCTGCTAAAGAAGATCAAGGTCATTTGGAAACTAAAATATCACAGGTAGAATCTCTTTTGGCTATTAGCAGAATTATTGACGAATCAAAACTCGATAATTCTAAAGTAATGCTTTTGAGTAAAGTTTTAGTGATGAATCATAATGTAAAAAAAGAATTTACTTATATTGTTGTTTCTGAAAATGAAGCTGATTTCAAAATTGGTAAAATCTCTGCTAAATCGCCAATTGGTGCTGGATTAATGGGAAAAAAATTAGGTGAGATAGCTGAAATTACTGCGCCAGCTGGTATTATAAAATTAGAAATTTTAAATATTTCATTTAGCTAAATCATGGTTAGTATTTTTTCTAAAATTATTGCTGGTGATATTCCTTGTTATCAAGTGGCTGAATCAGAACATTGTTTAGCATTTTTAGATATCAATCCATTAACAAAAGGACATTTATTAGTAATTCCAAAAATAGAAACAGACTATATTTTCGACTTAGAAAACGAAAGCTATACACAACTTCATTTATTTGCTAAAACTGTTGCAATTGCCTTAAAAAAAGCCATAAAGTGCAATAGAATTGGAATTAGTGTAATAGGTTTGGAAGTTCCGCATGCACATATTCATTTAATTCCAATAAATGAGGTAAGTGATATGAATTTTTCAAATAATAAACTCACTTTTACAAAAGATGAATTTTTAGAAATAGCAAATTCAATAGCTAGCTTTTTATAAAAAATTTTCTTCACAAAAAAACCCGATAACTAATTTTAGATATCGGGTTTTTTTGAAATATTTTGGGCCAACTACTTTCGTGGTTGTGTTCCCGGTCTTACTCTTTGACCTGGAAGTAATTGTTTAGGTTCTGCTTCTTTTTCTTTCAGTTTCAAAGCAGGAGCCACATAATTTATATCGATTACTTTTACAGTAGTTCTTCTGTTTTTTTGATGCTCAGATTCTGGACATTTTTGACCTTGTTCTCTTTCATTTGGACCTTCACAAGCACAAGCAGGAACCGCCAATTCGTTTTCCCCATATCCTTTTGAAATCAATCTGTTAGAATCTACACCGTGGCTAATTAAATAACCAACACATGAATCCGCACGTCTTTGCGATAATCTAATATTATACAATGAATCTGCTCTACAATCTGTGTGAGAACCCAACTCAAATTTTAACATTGGATATTTGTTCATAATGATCAATAACGAATCTAGTATTTCAGCCGAACGTGGTCTAATATCTGCACTATCCAAACCATAGAAAATACCTTGTACTTCAAATGTTTTTATATTGATTGGCATTAATTCTAAATCTTGAATTAAATCTGTTGACACTTCTAAACCTTTGGTAGTTTGTGAGTATATTTTACTATCATAAAACAATGGTTTGTTACCATATAAATCATAATCAGTACCTGCACGCAATGGAATTTTATATGAACCAACGCCATCTGTTTTCAATACCAATTTTACAGTATCTGAACTGTTAGTAAATGAAAGAGTAGCATTTTTCAATATTTCTCTAGTTTCAGAATTACGAGCTACACCACTTAAAGTAAATACCAAAGGAGTTTTTGTAAATCTATAAATATCATCACTTCCTTTGCTTCCATTTGCCCTATTTGATGAGAAAAATCCACTTTCTTTATCTTTAGAAACAATGATTGAAAAATCGTCACCACCAGAATTAATTGGTGATTTCATGTTTATAGCATCACCCCAATCTTTTCCTTGTCCTGTTGCACGATAAATATCAAATCCACCCATTCCACATTTTCCATTTGATGAAAAATATAAAGTTCCATCTTCGTGTAAAAAAGGAAAACCTTCATCGCCTTCTGTATTAATAGTTGGTCCTAAATTTACTGGATCGCCCCAAGCATTTCCTCTTTTACTAAAACTTACACTGTAAATATCTTTACTTAATTCAGCTCCTTCAGGATTTTCAGCGCTGGTAACAGGCTTTGCAATACTTCCAGGCATATTACTTGAAAAATATAAAACTGTTCCATCTTTACTTAAAAAAGGATGGCCACAATCAAACGAATCGGTACTAAAAGGAAGCGCAACTGGTACGCTCCATTCTGTGCCACTTAATTTTGATTCGTAAATTCTACAATGAGCACCTTTTCCATCAAATTTTGCACCGTAATTACATTTTGTAAAATACATGGTGGAGTATTTTGCGTCAAAACAAACAGTACCATCATTCCATTTACCGTTAATATTAGTTTTGTCAACTAATGCGGGTAAGCTATAACTTTCAATAATTTCTTTGTTCTTTTTATTAAGTTTTAAAGTAGTATTGTAAACATCACTGTATCCATTATTAAACCAACCATATTTGTTTTTTCCGCTTACCCCAACTTCTAATCTATCGCTGGTAAACATTAACTGATCTTTTCTGTAATACATAGGAGCAAAATCACTCCATTTAGTATTCAGTTTAATAACGTTTTCTACTAAATAACGGGTTCTTTCTGTTTTCCACTTTTGAGCGTTTACGCTACCGCAATCTTCTAAATCTATTTTAGGATCAGAACCTACAATTTTTTTATATTTGTTAGCCTCAGTAATTGACTCAACATATTTTTCTGAAAATTTCAATGCTTGAATTTGACGATATTTTGCTTCAGCGTTGGTTGGATCTTGTTGAACTGCCTTGGTATACCAAGCTTCAGCTACTGGCCAATTATTAGAAATTCTATAACATTCAGCGGCATAAAAAGCTGCTTCTTTTTTAATGTCTTTATTTTTGGTTTTACCATAAACTTTTTTGTAAATATCGCCAGCAGCAGCATATTCTAAGCCTTTAAATTTTTTGCGTGCTTCATTAATATCTCCTCCGCCTCCACCTTTACATGCAAATAATAATGCTGAAAGGATTAGTACAAATCCTGATAATTTTATCATGTAGTTTTGTTTCATGTTTAAATACTTTGCTTTTGATTTAGGATAAACGCAATTTTATACATTTTAACGTATAAAACAATGTTTTTTTTTGTAAGAATTTATTTTTTAAATGCCTAAATATGAATACTTTTAAAAAAAACAGCCATTTAATTATAAACTAAATGGCTGTTTTAAAAGGCATAAAAACTCAAATTTTATTTTATAAATAACATTTCTCTATATTTTGGTAATTGCCATAAAGTATCATCTACTATAAACTCTAATGCATCACTTGCTGCTCTTACATTGTCAAATAATGGTTTTACCTTATGACAGAAAACTAATGCAGTTTTATGCGTATCGACTGCATGATGAGCTTTATCGGTTTCCACTAAAAGTTTATCTACATTATCGCAGATAGTTTTGATATGTTTTGAAATTACTTCAATGGTTTTTAATTGTGTTTCATAAGTAGCTTTGTTTAATCCAGCTCCTTTTAAAGCTTGCACATTAATGGCTAATTTACTTTGGTATTCAACCGCAGCAGGAACCACATGCGAAATAGCTAATTGTGAAATTGTTTTTGCTTCAATGTCTATTTTTTTAACATACACTTCTTGCATAATTTCATAACGCGCATCTAACTCTATTTTACTAAAAATATTGTTTCTAATAAATAATTCTGTAGATTGTTTTGATACATATGCGTTCAATGCTTCAGGAGTAGTTTTTACATTTGATAAACCACGTTTTGCCGCTTCTTTTACCCATTCGTCACTGTAACCATTTCCTTCAAATAAAATATTTTTTGAAGCTTTATAGTATACTTTGAGTATAGCTAAAATTGCTTCATTTTTTGTTTTTCCTTTTTTAATTAAAGCATCTACTTCCACTTTAAATTTATTCAACTGGTCTGCCATCACTGTGTTTAACACAATCATTGCGTTAGCACAATTTGCACTTGAACCAACTGCACGGAATTCAAATTTATTTCCTGTAAATGCAAAAGGTGAAGTACGGTTTCTATCGGTATTATCCAATAAAATATCGGGTATTTTAATAACATTTATAGCTTCTTTCGATTTGGTATTTACTTTTGTACTCGACTTATCGTTTAAAATAGAATCTAACACATTGGTCATTTGGCTACCAATAAAAATACTCATAATAGCTGGTGGTGCTTCATTAGCTCCTAGCCTATGATCGTTACTTGCCGATGCAATGGATGCTCGTAATAAATCCGCGTTATCGTTCACAGCTTTAACTGCATTTACAAAAAAAGTAAGGAACTGAATATTTGTTTCTGGGTTTTTTGTAGGCGAAAATAAATTAATGCCAGTATTAGTTATTAAACTCCAATTATTATGTTTTCCGCTTCCATTTACTCCAGCAAATGGTTTTTCATGTAACAAAACTTTTAAACCATGACGCTGACTCACTTTTTCCATTAAATCCATTAACAATTGATTATGGTCAACGGCTAAGTTTGCTTCTTCAAAATTTGGAGCGCATTCAAATTGTCCAGGTGCTACTTCATTGTGACGGGTTTTTAAAGGAATTCCTAATTTGTAAGCTTCAGTTTCATAATCCACCATAAAGTCATGAACTCTAGGAGGAATAGAGCCAAAATAATGATCGTCTAATTGTTGGCCTTTTTCGGGTGCATGACCTAATAAAGTTCTGCCAGTAAGCATTAAATCAGGACGAGCATAATACATGGCTTCGTCTATTAAAAAATATTCTTGTTCTATTCCTAAACTGATAGATGCTTTGCTAACATTTTTATCAAAATAACTGGAACAAACAGCCACAACAGCTTTTTCGGCTGCATTCAATGCTTTTAAAAGTGGTGCTTTAAAATCTAATGCTTCACCAGTATAAGCCACAAAAATAGTGGGAATACACAATGTTTTACCATTGCTTTCTTCCATAATAAATGCTGGCGATGAAGGATCCCAAGCAGTATAACCGCGTGCTTCAAAAGTATTTCTAATGCCACCGTTTGGAAAGCTACTTGCATCTGGTTCTTGTTGAACCAATGCGCCACCAGAAAACTTTTCCATTGAACGGCCTTCTTCGGTTGGTTCAAAAAAAGCATCATGTTTTTCAGCTGTTGCACCTGTTAATGGTTGAAACCAATGTGTGTAATGAGTTACACCACGGCTCATTGCCCAATTTTTCATTCCTGAGGCTACAGCATCAGCATGAACACGATCAATTTTTTCGCTCATTTTTACTGCTCTTGAAACTGCTTCGTAAGCTTCTTTGCTTAAAAAGTTTTTCATGGCATTGTCGTTAAAAACATTGCTGTTGTAAAAATCAGAAACTTTATCTGAAGGAGCTTTTGTTAATACTGGAGTTCTGCTCAAGGCAGTTTTTAAAGCGTTAAAGCGTAAAGTTGACATTTAATTAGATTTATTTTTGGTGTAAAAATAATAAATAACAAAAAATTAGCCCTATTTTTTTATAATTATTTTTCAAGATAATTTGCAGGGCCTTTTAAACTCAAAGACCTTGAGCAAATTATTTTTTTGGACCCTTGGGCTGTAAGGGTCTAATTTCTAAATTTACGGTGTGAAAATTATCAGGCATTTGCAAAGCAAAAATTAAATTAGCCGCCACATCTTCGGGCATTAACATATAATCGTGGGGTTTTACTCCCGGACTATTTCTAAAAAAATCAGTTTTGGTAGAACCAGGATAAATACATGTTACTTTTATTTTAAAATCGCGCACTTCACGAAACAATGATTCTGATAAACCTTTCACCGCCCATTTTGTAGCACAATATCCCGAAACCTGCGCCATTCCCTCTAATGCAGCAGTAGAAGCAATATTTATTATATGGCCACTTTCTTTTTCTTTCATTTTTGGCAATGCCATTTTACAACAATAAAAAATGCCATTTACATTGGTTTCTTGCATTTCATGAAATTGTTCAATTGGCAGGTCTTCTAAAAAACCAAAATAGCCTAAGCCAGCATTGTTAATTAATATATCGATGGTTTGATTGCTTGCAGCAAAAACCTGTTTAAATGCATTTTGAACTGATTCAAAACTTCGAACATCGCAAGAAATAAATGTATAATTTGGATTTGAAATGTCATTGTTATTTCGGCCAAAGCCAAAAACATGAACGCCATTTTCTAATAATTTTTTGCAAACAGCTTTGCCTATTCCTTTGCTTACGCCTGTTACTACTGCTATTTTGTTTTGTAAATTCATTTTTGAAGATTGAAAGATTACAAGAATTATAAGATTGAAAAGATAATTTTAAAATTTGAAAAATATAAATGTAAAATGGTTTTTAGTCATATTGTTATTAAATTGTAAATGATCATTCCAAACAAAGGTGATAAAGGTATTTAAAAAAGTTAAATGAATAATTGTGTAGTAGGCATTTATTATTATTTTTTACTTATAACTTTATACTTATTTATACTTCCATTTTTCGCTATTAACTCCAAATTATAATTGGTTATTAAATAGTCTTCAGTGCTTGTTTTATATGATAATACAACTTCATTATTTTTTAAAAACTTAGCATCTTTAAATAAAATATTAACGCCTTTGTTTTTTAAAATTTTTATATAAAACAAATTTTGGGGGCAGTAGGAATCATATATAAAACTAGTATTATTTAATAAAATATTTCCTTTAATTGCCTCTTGTAAATAATAACCAATGGTATAAAAATTTTTATCATAATCCTCATCATAAGAATATGCTTTTTTAGGATAATTAGCAAAATTGAAAACTAAATAATATGGCTTACTAAATAGGAGGATTATGCAAATAAAAGGTAGTACATAAAATTTATTCTTTACCCAATTTAGTGTATTTAAAAAGTTAAAAATGGAGTTTATGCCTACTCCAACAATTATTGCTAAAAATGGATATTCAGGTATGCAATACCACTCCAATTTTGATTTGGATAACGAAATAATTAATAAGTGAACACTACATAAAATAGTAGAATATGCGGTAATTTTTTTTATTAGTAAATTGGTTTGAAAATAAGAAATAATTAACCCAAATGGGACAAAAAAGAACCAATATTTAAAATTAGTATTGCACATATTATTAAGGTAAAACCAATTGTTAAAATATTTCCAAGATAACGAGCTATTAAAACGCCCTTCAATGTCATTATAAATTGCATGTTTAATATAAGTTGGGTTTAAATAATCTATTAATAAATAATAACCCAAAACCATTATTAAAAAAAACAAAGTGCCAAAGTAAATATGTTTATTTTTAAGTATAAAAAAAAACTTTTTTTGGTAAATAATATAAATTAAGAATGCAGGTAAAAACAATAAGCCAGCTATACTTTTAGTAAGTACCGCCAAAACTATTGTAATAAAAAAAAAGTATAAATATTTAATTTTATTTGTTTCAATAAATAGAAAAAAAAACAAACAGTTAGTTGTTGTAAATAAAGTTAACATGGAGTCATAATCTCCCGTTCTTGTCCCATGAAAACCAATATATCCTGTTGTGGTTAAAAGAACTAACATAACTAAAAACCCTAATCTAAAATTAAGTGTATATTCTTTTAAAAAAATTAATAATGAAAATAACGTAAGCAAGGCAGCAATGGCCGATGGAAGCCTAATAGCTAACTCATTTAAGCCAATAGTTTTTAAAAAAAACACCTGACACCATATTAATAATGGCGGCTTGGTATTCCATAAATCAGGTTGATTGTCAAAATAAGTAACCAAAAAATTTCCATTGTTTAACATTTCAATTGCATTTATCGCCAAGCGCGATTCATCCCAAATTCTGATTGGCAACTCACCCAAATTACCAAAAATTGGCATATAAATTAAAAAAGCTATTAAAATGTATTTTAAATATTTTGAACTTAATAATTCCTTTATCATGAATAAATTGGTAATATTTAAAACAAATAAAACATATTTATATTATTAATCATACATTTTCTTTGGTAAGCTAACTCAACATAGCTCAGGTAACAATGTTTAGAATTGTTCAAATGTGAACGATGTAAATTTCTTTAAATAAAAATTTTAATCGAATTACATTTTCAAATCTAGAAAATCAAGAAGATGTAATGTGAAAATATTAGGCCAGTATTTAACAAGTTCAAAGACTTATTCAATTAAATGAATTAGCAGTTCAAACTTTTGATTTTAACAGAGTAACTCAATTTTATCAAACTTATTTAATAATAAAAACTTTTGAATATTTTGAAGATAACCATTTGGTTTTATAAAAAATTGGAAATAATAGAATGGATTTAGAGGAACTTCAGAAAATACACTCATTTAGAAATAATATTTCACTCCCTCCAATAAATTTTTGTTTATTATTGCAGGCTTAATAATTTTGTATTAAGCCAGTTGCCAGCTTATTAAATGGATATGAGTTGGTTTAAAAATATAAATAAACTACAATTTTGAAAAACATTACATCTGGGCAATTTAAAATGATTGCCAAAACTCAACAAGGTCTTGAGCCATTATTAGAAAAAGAATTATTAGAATTAGGAGCTGTAAATACTCAACGACATAAGCGTGCCGTTAGTTTTGAAGGCAATAAAAGATTATTGTATAAAGTGAATTTACATTCACGTTTATCGTTAAAAATATTGGTGCCGTTTTTTAACTTTAAAGCTATCAACGACAAACAACTTTACGATGCCATTAGCTCTATCAATTGGGATGATTTATTAAGTGTAAACGGTACCTTGGCAGTTGATGGTTTATTACGTTCCGACTATTTTAATCATTCGCAATACATCGCTTTAAAAACCAAAGATGCCATTGTTGATCAATTTAGAGAAAAATATAAAAAACGTCCAGATGTAGATGTTGTAAATCCTGATTTACGTTTGAACTTACATATTTTTCAAGATACTGCTACTCTTTCGCTTGATTCAAGTAATGATTCTTTGCACCGCAGAGGTTACCGCGAAGATGCTAACAAGGCGCCATTGAACGAAGTTACTGCTGCTGCTATTGTAAAAATGTGTGGATGGAATGGTGCTGAACCTTTAATGGATGGCATGTGTGGAAGTGGAACTATTTTGATAGAAGCAGCCATGATAGCTTTAAATATTCCTGCTAATTATTTACGAAAACGCTTCGGTTTTCAATCGTGGTTAGATTATGACCATCAACTTTGGCAAGAAGTAAAACATGAAGGAAAAGCTGGAATCAAAGACATTCCTTTAAAAATAAATGGTTCTGATATTTCGTGGGATACTTTAGAAATTGCTAAAAGCAATGTAGAAAAAGCTGGATTAGCTGGAGTGATAAAATTGGATAAAATTCCTTTTGAAAACCTAACGCCTAATGCGCCAAAAGGTTGTTTGATTATGAATCCACCTTATGGCGAACGTTTGGAATTAGAAGAAGCCAATGCTTTTTATAAAATGATAGGTGATAAATTCAAAAAAGATTTTTCAGGTTGGCAAGCTTGGGTACTTTCATCTAACCAAAATGCTATGAAAAGTATTCGTTTAAAAACATCGCAACGTTTATTGGTTTTTAACGGTCCGCTTGAGTGTAAATTCCACCAATACGAAATGTATCAAGGTACCAAAAGAGTTTTTGATACGGAACCTAAAGCAGATAGTGGGGAGTAATTAAAAATTAATAAAAAAGGCCAATTCAAACTGAAGTGGCTTTTTTTATTTGAATAATTTCAGAAATTTTCTTTGGTTTTTGTCCTCACCAAACTACGGACATAAATCTAAAAATTCACCAATAATTGAACAATAACTGTTCGTGCAGGATCCATTTTTCCTGGTCTTGTAGCAAATTCTCTGTTGGTTAAATTATTGACTAAAAACCCAAATGAATAGTTTTTAGATGGTTTAAAACCTATCCGAACATTGTGAACTACATCTGCAATTCCTGCATTTTCAAAAAACTTTTTTACGCCAGGTAAAAGCAATACAAATTCATCTACACGTTCATATACACTGTAATAAAAAATAGAGTATCCAAAAGTAAGTTTATGGTAGGCTAAATCGATATCAAATTTGGCAGTTGTTCTATTCCTATTTGTAAGCAGTGCATTGTATAAAGTACTTCCCTTTTGGGCTTTATCAACACTTAAACTTTTAAAGAATAAATCGGTGTAATTTCCATAATCTTTTAGGCTATTGTCAACGCTCATATTTACTGGTAAACTATAAGTATAACCTGTTAAAATACGAATCATTACATCTTTAATTTTTCCTTCGCCTTGTAAACTTAAATCAATTCCACCGGCACGAACATGACCTACATTAAATGCTTTAAAACCTAAATTAGGATCTGGATTATCAGGTGTTGGATGTTTGTTGTATTGGTCAAATTTATAGTCAATCATGCTATCGTAATCTTGCATAAAAATAGCGCAATCAAGTGAACCTACAAACCCTGCAATTTTAAAACCTTGTTGCACGCCAATTTCTGCAGTCCAACCTTTTTCAGGAACCAATGATGTGTTTGGTAAAACAGAAAGAAATGAAATTTTATCTTCTACAAATTTTTCACTGATAGAAGGCACCCTATAACCTTCAGAATAATTAGAACGAATAAATGTTTTTTTAGCTATTTGCCAATTTAAACCTATTCTTCTTAAAAGTGCTTTTTCTACTTTACTAGTATCTTGAGCAATGGCTTCATATCGCAAACCAGCAGTAACAATTAATTTTTTATAAGTAAAATCGGCTTGGGAATAAATAGCAGCAGTTGCCCCTCCAAAAACACCTTTATATAAATTGCCATTTGCAAGTAAAGTGGTGCTATAAATGCCACTATTTAAAGTAAAATATTTGTTAATTTTATACTTGTTATTATAGTCAAATGCATATAAACTCGCTATGGCATCTTGCTCAGATTGATATCTTTTTACTTCCACCAATCTAGCTATTTGATACAGTCTGAATTTTACAGAATGACTCATGTTTCCATGCTTATAATCCAAATGTGGATCAATGCTAATAATTCTATAAAAATTATCAATAATTTTTTTGCTGTCAAACTGTTTTAACGTTCCTGAATCGGCATTGGCCCATAAAAAATAATTTCCCGATTTTTCAAACATCAAATTCCCATTCAAACCAAACGATAAATTTTTATTGTTTTTAGGGCGATAGCGTGTTTTGAAATAAGTTCTAGCCCTCAG
>CAMCQX010000011.1 GCA_945876985.1 Chitinophaga pinensis | reverse complement strand
ATGGAAGTTGCTTTAAGCTACAAACGTTTGTTAGACGAGTGTAAATTAAATCAAGAAGAGTTAGGAAGTAGAGTTGGTAAAAACCGAAGCACAGTTAATAATTATATGCGTTTGTTAAAATTACCCGATAATATTCAAGCATCATTACGCGATGATAAAATTTCGATGGGTCATGCTCGTGCAATTATCAATATTGACAATGCCGATGAGCAACAATATTTGTTCAATGAAATGATTTTGAAAGATCTTTCAGTTCGCCAAGTGGAAGCGTTGGTTAGAGAAGCAATGGAGAGAGCTAAAGAAGACCAAAGTAACATAGAAGACGAAAAACCCAAAACTAAAAAAGCCGCTAAACCTGCATTAAATGAAATAGTGGTAGAATTTCAAAAATTATTATCTGAAAAGTTTGGTAACAAAATTAAAATTTCGAACGATGGTAAAGGCAAAGGAAATATTACCATTCCTTTTAAATCGGAAGCAGATTTAAACAGATTATTAGACATGCTTTCGTAAATTTTAAAGCTAATAAAATTAAAAAGGCCAGCTGAAAAGTTGGCCTTTTTTAGTTAAAATGTATTTTTAATTTTATCCAAATAAATAAATTAAATATCAGCAGCTTTGGTTTTTCTCCCAACCATATAAACGCCTAAAATTGTCAATAACATGGCAATAATTACTTTGGTATTGATGACTTCGTTTAAAAATAAATAGCCCAAAAATACTGCTACAATGGTATTGAAATAAGCATAAGTGGAAACCAATGCAGCTGGCAATGCTTTTAAAATGTACATGAAGCAACCATAAGCCAGTAATGAACCAAATATAACCAAATAAATTAATGCCAAAATAGCATCAGTACCTGGATTAAACTTAGCCCAATCGCCCATAAAAGTTGAAATTATTAGAAGGATTATTCCGCCTGGAATCATTTGCAAACCTGCATTATACAAAACAGGTAAATTACTTTTGTGAGATTTTGAAAACACTGTCCCTAATGCCCAACAAATATTGGAAACTATAATGGCTATTAATCCTAAAATATAGTTTTTATCGGAAAGCAAATTTACCTTATCGTAAAAAATAAGGTATTGCGCTAGCAAACAAATAATAAAACCAACCCACATGGTTTTACTTACTTTTTCGTTGCTTCCCATAATTAAATTGATAAACACAATCCATAAAGGTGTTAATGCACAAATAAGAGCTGCTAATCCACTGTCAACGTACTGCATTCCCCAACTAATAATTCCATTTCCACCCACTAACATCAAAGCACCATTGATGCTAAATTGCTTAAACTGTTGAAGGTTTGGAATGGGTTGTTTTTTGAAAAATATAAAGTATCCGCAAATTAATATGCCAGCAATGGTATGCCTGAATGCAGCCAATAAAAAAGGTGGAAATAAATGAATTCCATCACTATTAATTCCTATGCGAATGGCTAAAAAAGTGGTTCCCCAAAAAATGGCTACTGCTACAAATGCTAAGTATGCCTTTAAATTTGGATTTTTTAACACTAAAACTGGTAATAAGGACTAATCATGGCATAAACAATAACACCAGTTACTGTAACATAAAGCCAAATAGGATAAGTAAATCTCACTATTTTTTTGTGTTTTTCTACGTTCATTTGTAAGCCATAGTAAAATGATAAAAGTACTAATGGCAATACACATGCAGCTAAAACAATATGGCTAACCAATATGGTTAAATAAATGCTTCTCATTGAATTTTCGGCAGGAAATGTAGTTTCATTTGCCATCCAATGATACAATATATAACTTATTAAAAACAATGATGATAAACCAAATGCGGTTAAATTAATTGCTTTGTGCGCGGCAATATTTTTTTGCTTAATAAAATACAATGACAATAATAAAAGAACAGTACAAGTTCCATTAATGAATGCATTTAATTTTGGTAAATACATCACCCAACTGGGCATTATTTCGGGCCTAGGAAGTATTTTCCTGTTTAAAATAACAACTGCTATTAAAACTACAATTGAAACAATTGTTACAATGTTAAAAACTAATCTGTCTTGTTTATCTTGGTTCGTGGTATTCATATAAAAGTACTTTTAATTCGTCACCTAATCTTTTTATATCGTTCAAATCAAGGCCATTATAAACGCCTCTAATTTGTCGAGATTTATCTAACAATATTATTTGTTGACTGTGGTCAATTGTTTTGTCTTCAATGGAAACAGGAAGTAAAAATCCTTGTCCAATTTTAAATAAATTTTCTTTATCAGTTCTACAAAAATGCCAAATCTTTTTATCTGCATTCATTTTCTTTGCATAATCAGCAAGAACTTGTGTAGAATCGTTGTCGGGATCTACTGTAAAAGAAATTAATTTTACCTCACTCCATTCTTTTGCTTTTTCGTAAAATACGGAAATGTTTCCATTCATTTTTGGGCAAACATCTTTGCAGCTTGCAAAGAAGAAGTTTGCAATAACAATATTATTAGTAAGCATTTTAGAATTCAGCTCTTTTCCACTTTGGTCAGTAACTGAAAATGCTGGTACTTGGTAAAAAATAGTGTCTTTTATATCGGCACCATTAGGTTCTATTTTTTCACCTAAATGAGGCAAATGCTTGTAGTTTTGTTTACTGGCTCTCAGTAAAAAAAAGAAAGCAACTGGAAGTACTAATAATCCAGTTGCTACCCAAAATGATTTTCTTTTCATTATATAATTTAACTAAAAACTTAAATTAAGTTTTTTAAAACAAACGTGAATCAAATGTGTAACCTGCTTCGGTTAATGCCAACCAAATTAAGAAGCAAATAAATAACATTGGTAAAATTATTATTGAAGCTAAAAATTTGCGCTCAAACTTCATGTGCATAAATACCGAAACGATATAAAATGCTTTTACTAATCCTAAAAATACAAATAATATATTTTTATAAATAGAATGATTTGAAAGTAAGGCAAAATATAAAGCAATATCTACTACCGTTAAAACCAGTAATACAAAAAATGTATTCCAAATTTGCTTTTTCATGTTAGCAGGCGACTCTGTATGTTCTAAATGTTCTATGTGTTCCATGGTAATTTTTTTTATTTTTTAAATGAATAAATTTTCTTGATTTCTATGAATTGAAAATTATATTAAATAGAAGAATGTAAATACAAACACCCAAACTAAATCAACAAAATGCCAGTATAAACCTACTTTTTCTATCATCTCATAGTGACCTCTTTTTTCGTAAGTACCGTTCACTACATTGATATAAATAATAATATTTAAAATTACACCCGACAAAACGTGAGTTCCGTGAAAGCCAGTAACAATAAAAAACAAAGCGGCAAAAGCTGTTGGTCCAAAAGGATTGTTTTGCAAACTTGCACCTTCAGTTATTAAATTAGTCCACTCCCAAGCTTGACAGCCTAAGAAAGCAGCACCACCAATAATAGTCCAAATCATGTATTTCTCCACTTCTTTTTTTGCCATTCTATGTCCGGCTTCTACCGCTAAAACCATAGTTACAGAACTAAAAATTAGAATGAATGTCATTAAACTTACAAACATTAACGGTAAGTGAATGCCATGTAAAAACGGAAAATGGTTAAACACTAACTCTGGCGAAGGCCAACGTTCAACTACGAACATCCCTGCTTTCTGCATTTCTTCGGTAAAAGTGTGAGAAAGATGAGAAAATGGCTTTACTATAGCATTGGGTAATGAAGTTGTAAAAGTAAATCTTACAAAACCATAGGCAACAAGTAGTGAAGAAAAAGTAAATGCATCTGAAAGTAGAAAAATCCACATCATCAACTTACCATAACTAATACTTAATGGTGATTTTCCTCCACCCCATGTTTGTTTGTTGTCGGTACTTAAAGTAGCTGTATTTGACATTGTTTTATTATTTATTTGTTTCTTAGTTTATAATTTTTATTATCTATTTAAAAGTAAAAATAGGTATAGGTAAATCCAAAGAATTCCTACAAAATGCCAATAAGTATTACACATTGCAATACCTCTGATAGCTTTTTTGTGAACTTTAAATCTATATGTTTGAATAAGTATGGCAAGTAAATAAAAAATTCCTATAATTACGTGTAATACGTGAACACCTGTAATAGCATATACAAATGAACCACTTGGGTTTGCAAATCCAAAATAAATGGAATTATAAACCATTTGACTCCAACCCCAATATTGCATAATAATGAATAAAATTCCTAATGCTAAAGCAATAGCTAAACCAATTTTAGTTTTATTTAACTCATCTTTCTTAGCCGATAAATAAGCCCATTGCATAAAAATACTACTTAATACAATAACGCCAGTATTTAACATAAACATGGTTGGTAAATTAAATACCACCCATTCTCCTTCTCCTCGTCTAACTATATATCCGCTCGTAAAACCTGCAAATAGCATAATGCTACTCACAATAAGTAACCATAAAACAAAAGTTTTAGGTTCTACTCCAGGTTCGCGTTCGTCTATTGGTTTTTTGTTTAATAATTGAATCATATTAAATTTTATCTATCAAGTAAAAAAGTTGAACAATTGGAAGATAAATAATGGCTGCCATCATTAGTTTTTTTGCATCAGCTAATTCGCAGCTTTTATATAATTTATAAGCATAAAAACTAAAGTATAAAGCTCCAAATACTGCAACCACAGCAGCTACTACTCCCGAAATGTTAAATACAGTTGGTAAAATTCCAACTGGAATTAATATCAAAGAAAATAACAAACATTGGAAAGCAGTTTTTCTAGTTCTTCCAGGATTAAAAGGTAACATTTTAAATCCTGCTCTTTTGTAATCGTCTTCTAAAATCCAGGCAATACTCCAAAAATGTGGAAATTGCCAAACAAATTGAACGGTGAATAATACAATTGCTGCAATATCAATTTTTCCGGTATATGCTACCCAACCTAACATGGTAGGTAAAGCTCCTGGAAATGCGCCAACAAATACTGAAATAGGTGTTACCCTTTTTAATGGTGTATATAAAAAAGCGTAACTTAATAATGAAACCAAAGCCAATAATCCGCTTAATTGGTTTAAATAAAAGCCTATCAAAAATACACCAATTATGCCCATTAGGAATGAACTAATTCCGGCTTCAGTAACGCTCATTCTACCAGTAGAAACAGGACGATTGGCAGTTCTTGTCATTAACTTATCGTAATCTTTTTCAATAATTTGATTGATTCCGTTTGCTGAACCAGTAACTAATAAACCAGCAGTTGCTAAAATAAAAACTTCAAACCAATTTACTCTTCCTTGTGCTGCTGTTAAATAAGTGATTACCGAACTAAAAACCACCAAACTACTCAACCTAACTTTTATTAGTTGCATGTAGTCACTCACTTTTTGTTTCCAAAAACCTGTGTTTTCAATTGTTATATCTTGTTCTAAATTACTCAATTTTTTTTATCAATTATTGTCCCTATTTAAAGGGATTGTTTTATTAAATATCAAAATGGCTGCAAAAATTTGCAAACCAGCAATGATGCTTCCTACTGTTAAATGAATAGAAGTTACTTGTTTTGGAAAACCCATATTTACCAAAATACTTCCACTTAAAGCTTGAGAACATAACAGTAAAATTATTCCCAATCCACATTTGTATATCAACGAATTTCTTTCAAATAAAGATCTATATTTTAAAAGTAATAATATTGATATACCTAAATTTAAAATAGACCAAGTTCTATGAAGTTTGAATATAAATTCATCCATAAAAAACTTAGGCCATTGTGAACGGTAAGGTTCACCTATTACATTAGCCACATGATCTACTTTTTCTCTTACTTGTGTGCCACTAATTATTTGTATTAAACTAATAACTAAAGCCACAATAATTAACATTTTTAAAGAACTATTTTCTTTGAACTGAACTATATAAAACTGTTGCGATGAAGTAACAGTAAAAATTAGTAAAGCTACAATGATGAGGGCAATTACCATGTGAATAGTAACAATCCAAGTTGCTAAGTCAGATGAAACAACTTTTGATCCAATCCAACCTTGAATACCAACTAATATAAAAGCTATAAAACTTAGCCAAAATATTTTAGCATTTGATTTTAAATAAGGAATAGCAAATACCACAGTTAGTAAAATAAGAAATCCTATTACTACACCAATTAACCGATTGATATATTCTATCCATGTTTTTATTGGATCAAAATCGGCTATTTGTTTACCTTGAACTGCAAATTGAGTTTTATAATCAACTGGCAATTCTGATAAATTAGTGGGTGGAATATATTGTCCAAAACACTTTGGCCAATCGGGGCAACCCATTCCGCTTCCAGTGCTTCGTACTAAACCTCCTACAAATATTAAAAAGAACACCGCTATGATGGTTGCTATACCAAAGCGTCTAAATTGTATTTCGTATTTATTTTTAAACATTTTTTTTGAATGATTTTTCTTCATTCTTTATTATTTAGTAATTGTATAATTTCAGATAATTATCTAAAATTATACAATTACTTTTTTTTATTGCTTAAGCAAATCCTAACCAACGTTTAGCTAAAGAAAATAAAACTGCTTCTTCTTTTTCTAATGTTGGAATTTTCTTGCGGTCTTCTGCAGGAACCACTTTAGGTTCAGACAAAGGATCCGTTTGTCCGTAATCAGGAGTAGTTTGAGGAATATAATCTTTGTCGTGTCCTGGTACGCTATAATCATAAGGCCAACGGTAAACATGAGGAATTTCTCCAGGCCAATTTCCATGTAAATGCTTAACCGGAGTAGTCCATTCCATGGTGTTACTTTCCCAAGGATTTTGAACTGCTTTTTTACCTTTAAACATACTATAGAAAAAGTTAAATAAGAAAATAAATTGAGCAATTCCACCTACAAATGCTGCATAAGTAATGAACTTATTCATGTCAACAAATACATTAAATTGATCGTAAGCAGTAAATGCATAATATCTACGAGGCACACCAGCTAAACCCATAAAGTGCATTGGAAAAAACACACAATAAGCTGAAACAATGGTTAACCAAAAATGGATTTGGCCTAAACTTTCGTTCATCATTCTTCCAAACATTTTAGGATACCAATGATAAATACCGCAAACCATTCCAAAAATTGCAGCGCTACCCATTACCAAATGGAAATGTGCCACTACAAAATAAGTATCATGTAAGTTAATATCTAATGCTGCATTTCCTAAAAATATACCTGTTAATCCACCAGAAATAAAGAAAGAAACTAAACCTATAGCAAACATCATTTGAGGATTTAAACGTAAATTACCTTTCCATAATGTTCCTAAATAATTAAATGTTTTTACAGCCGATGGAACCGCAATAATTAAAGTTCCAAGCATGAATACTGAACCTAAGAATGGATTCATACCAGTAATAAACATGTGATGCCCCCAAACTATAAACGATAATAAAGCAATGGCCATAATAGAACCAATCATTGCACGGTAACCAAAAATAGGTTTACGGGCATTGGTAGCAATTACCTCAGAAGTAATACCTAGAGCAGGTAATAAAATAATATAAACTTCAGGATGACCTAAGAACCAAAATAAATGTTGGAATAAAATTGGTGAACCACCTACTCTTTCAATTCCTCCTGCTAAGTCGGCCGGAATTTCATTTAAGTAAAATGAAGTTCCAAAACTTCTATCGAATACTAATAATAATGAACCACCAAATAAAACTGGGAATGATAAAATACCTAAAATAGCAGTGAATAAAAACGCCCAAATAGTCAATGGCATTCTAGTCATTTTCATTCCTTTGGTACGCATATTTATTACAGTTGCTACGTAGTTAATACTACCTAATAATGAAGAAACTATAAACACAATCATTGAAACCAACCACAATGTCATTCCAGTTCCAGAACCTGGTATTGCCTTTGGCAATGCAGATAATGGCGGATAAACAGTCCATCCTGCAGAAGCTGGTCCACCTTGAACAAACAGAGAACTTAACATTAAAACTGAAGAAGTAAAGAAAAACCAATATGATAACATATTTAAAAATGGTGAGGCCATATCTCTTGCTCCTAATTGAAGAGGAATAAGTAAGTTACTAAAAGTACCACTTAACCCGGCTGTTAATACAAAAAATACCATGATAGTACCATGTATTGTAATCAATGCTAAATAAAAGTTTGGATCAATTTTACCGCCTTTTCCCCATTCTCCTAAAATAGTTTCAAAAATTGGAAACGAAGTATCAGGATAAGCTAATTGTAAACGAAATATTAACGACATTAACATTCCAATTGTTCCCATAATGATTCCAGTTACTAAAAACTGTTTTGAAATCATTTTGTGGTCCATACTAAAAATGTACTTCGAAATAAATGTTTCTTTGTGATGACCATGATCACCGTGTTGATGGTTATCGCTATGTATTGCTGTTGTGCTCATATATATCTTTTATTTTATTCTTTGTGAATGATTAATTTGAAGCTAATGGATTTTCTTTGTTTAAAAATGAATGTGCAGAATTAGTTTGAGTACCTTTAGCAGTTAAAGCGGGTTGTTCTTTTATCCATTTGTCAAAATCAGCTTGGGAGTCAACAATTACTTTCATTTTCATTCTATAATGTGCGCTTCCACAAATTTTGTTACATAATAAAATATAATCAAAATTCGGATTTTCTAATTTTAAACGCATGGCATTGGTTGTTAAAGTTGGAGTAAAATCAAACTTAGTAGGTAAACCCGGTACTACGTTCATTTGAGCTCTAAAATGAGGTAAATATGCTGAATGGATTACATCTTTAGCTCTAAAATGCAAGTAAATAGCTTTGTTTACTGGAACATGTAATTCCGTAGTAATAACATCATCTCCTGCAAATTCTTTAGTGCTATCAACACCTAAAGCGTTTACAATTCCCATTTGACGGAAGTCGTATTTTCCTAATTTATTATCTGCGCCACCATAACGAGCATTCCAAGCAAATTGATAACCAAAAACTTCAATATTCATGGCATCTTTATCTTTACTTGTTGTCATATCACTCCAAACTATTAAACCTCTTACTACTAATATTGTTAAAACAAAAGCAGGAACAATGGTCCAAAGCAACTCTAATTTGTGGTTGTCAGGATAAAATAATGCTTTGCGTTTTTTGTCTTCTTTGTATTTATAAGTGTACCAAAACAAAAGAATATGAGTAATAACAAATACAATTCCTGTTAACCATAAAGTAATCATAAACATGTTATCATATTCATCTGCATGAGCTGATGCGCTTGGTAATGTGAATAATGTTAGTTTTCCGTGAACTACCATTTCCCAAGCAAATGCTGCCATGCCAACAACTAAAAACCCCATTGCTAAATAGGAATTTATTTTTCCCCAATTAATTACTTGCTTCTTTTGAACATCGCCTACTTTCGATAAAATATCGAATATCATTCCAATAATAAATACCAATAAAAGGGTAATTCCGGCTATTAACCAGTTAATGTTACTTGCTGTCGATTTTGATGCTTGCGCTGCATCGGTAGTCATATCTTGAGCATAAACTGATATGCTACTAAAAAGTATCATAGCTATCATTATTACAAAAGATGCTTTAGTTTTCAAATGCTTCATTGGTATATTTCTTTGTTTTTTTGGTGTAAATTGTGTTGCAATATAAGAATGGTGTCAAATAGTTCTAAATATCTTTTTATTAATTGATAACTATCAATGAAATTATTTATTGGTGAGTTTATTAAATTTAACAAACACAGTTAGTTAAAGGTTTTAAAACTGTGGATTTCTTTTTTTATGATTTTTATATTGTTCAAAAAAATAATTTAACAGTTACTTATTATTTAAAATTACATATTTGCATTCTTAAAAATATGCGAAAAATAATTAAAATAAAAATATTTATATTGTGTTTGTTAATGAATACAACAAATATTTATAGTCAGGTAAAAAACGAAGGTAAATATACCACTGCATCTAGGTTAGGTTTAACCGTTAATAATTTTGGAACTATAGGCAGGCCAAATGTTAGAACTAATACTAGCGGACCTCCATCTATGGCTTATCCGAGAGGAAGTGGTGTAGAACATTTGTTTGAAGCGGGTTTGTGGATTGGTGCATACGTGAACGGGCAAGTTCGTGTATCAAGTACAAGTGCTGAAAGCAGCTCTGGTTACTCTTCTGGTGCTGGAAATTTTGAATTTACTGCATTGTCAAATGTATTGGAAAGATCTAATTTATCCAAAAGTGCCAATTATTCTAATTCAGCAGTTTCGCATCAAGATTTTGTAATAAAAATGACGGATAGTAATACCATTATTCCTGGAACTACTATTCCTATAAATGGTCATAGTAATCCTTTAAAAGCAGTTGTAAAGCTTGAAGTTCTAAATTGGAATTATTCTTATGCTGATTATTTTGTAATACTTAATTATACCATTACCAATAAAAGTAAAGAAAGATGGGATTCTGTTTATATTGGAAATTTTGCCGATTTAGTAGTTAGAAACGTAAACGTAACCAGAGAAACTGGTTCATTGTTTTTTCAAAGAGGAAGAAATTTTGTTGACAAAAAGAACAATGCAATTGTAGCTTATATGGCTGCAAAATCTGCTGATGATTATAATTTTATAAGTTCTTATGGTGCCATGCAATTTTTAGGTGTTGACTGGAATGGATTATTTTTTAATCCAAGTAAGCCCGAAATATTTACCAACAAAGGTTTTACCGCGCCAACTTATAACGCTAATTTTTGGACTTTTGGTTCTACCACTCCACCATTTATTGGACCTAATGATGAATTAACCCGTTACAGTAAAATGGCATTTGGCATTGATTCCAATGATTTGAATTCAAGTGGCGGACCTACTTATGGCGCCCCTTCTAATTGGTTACAGTTAATGAGTGTTGGTCCTTTTCGTTCCTTAGATCCTGATTCAAGCATGACTTATACAATGGCTTTTGTATCGGCAAAGCAATTAAGAGATTTTGTTCAAAATCAATCTCAGGCTATTTTAAGTACTGATGGTTCTCAAGCGGAATTGAAAGAACATTTTAACAGAACTAGGTCTACCTATTTGGGCGAAGATGCCGATGAAACTGGTATTTATTCTGTTGAAAAAGATTTGAATCAAAATGGTAAATTAGATCGTTTTGTATTGCCCGAACCACCTGCAGATCCAAAAGTTAAAATTATAGCTGGTAACAAAAAACTAACTATATATTGGAGTAATAATGCTGAATCATCAGTAGATCCAATTACAAGAGAAAAAGATTTTGAAGGATATAAAATTTATTCAAGCAAAATAGGTGATGATTTAAAACCTAACTTTACCGATGCACGAAACTTAATTGGCACTTGGGATAGTATTGGAAATGATGTTGGGAATAATAATGGTTTTGATTTAATACGTTTGCCACAACCCATCACCTTTGAAGGCGATACTACCAAATATTATTACAGTTATACTATTAATAACATAACTAACGGATGGCAATATTTAATTATTGTAACTGCTTTTGACAAAGGAAACAAAAAATTAAATTTAGAATCGCTAGAATCATCATTTAGTGGAAATGATTTCAGAGTTTTTGCTGGAAGCGAAATCAATAATTTTACCAAAGAAGAACAAGATACAAAAGTGGGTGTATATCCAAATCCATATAATACCAGTGCGGCTTGGGATGGAACCACTTCAAGAACACGGAAATTGTATTTTTATAATTTACCACAAAACTGTGAAATTACTATTTACACCACCAGTGGTGATGTAATAGCAAATTTTAAACACCATTCAGATACTTATAATGGCGAGGGAAATGCTTGGTTTGATAGATTAAGTGATAGAGAAAAAACAGTCATGACTGGCGGAGAACATGCTTGGGATTTATTAAGCGATTCCAAAAACCAGATAACGCAAGGAATATATATGTACAGTGTAAAAGATTTAGCTACAGATATTGTTCAAACAGGCAATTTTGCAGTAATAAAATAAATTTATAAAAAACAAATAACTTAAATAAACAAACAAAAAAATGAAAAAGACAATTCTACTATTCACAAGCATTTTGGGTGGATTAATTGCCAATGCGCAAAATCCTTATCCATTACTTTCTATTGACTCCATTACTTTTGTTAATGCAGCCAAACTTTCTGTATTAACAGGAAACACACTACCTGATTATGTGAATCCTACTTTCAAAGATACCATTTACCGAGATACTGTTCGTTTTGAAGGAATTGTTATTAGCAATCCTAAAGCTTATGGACTTTCAATTAGTAGAAAAGCTGCCTATATTCAACGCAAAGGTGGAGGACCTTGGAGTGGTGTTTTGGTAATGTGTGAACCAGCTGCTCCAAATGGACCAGGTACTACTTTAGCTACTTTAAATTCTGAAAGCAAATTTTATGATAATTTTGTGGTTGGTTATAAGGTAAGAGTTACTGGTGTAATCAAAGATTTTGGAGGGGAAACTCAAATCAACTTAATTAGAAGTAATCCTAATTGGGAAAATGGAGTAGAACAATTAAGTTTAACTCCAGATACCTTAGTTTATACTGAAATTACTGCTGATAAATTAATGTTAGGCAATCCAAACTCTTCATCAAGGATTCCACAAAAATTAACAGGGGAACAATATGAAGGAACATTAGTAAGACTGAAAGATATAACTGTATATGATGTTGTTAATTCTATCGCTGGTAACTCCAATAGAACTTCTTGGAGTGTAATTGATGATTATGGTAACGTGATAGAAATAAGAGATTTTTCTTCTTACTATAGAAGAGATGCATTAGGCGACTCAACGCGTTTAGATTCTGTAGATGTAAATAGATTTATTGCTCCTCCAATTGGTGCAAGATTGAGCTACTTACAAGGTGTTGTTACCGAATATCAAGTTGCAGGTAAGTCAAGATACGGAATTGCTCCTATTTATCCTAGCGATTTTAAAGTTTGTGCTGGTTGTAAACCAACAATTAAATACATAAGTAAAAGTCCATCAATTGTAAAATCTACAGACAGTACAAAATTAACATTTGAAATTACTGTAGAAGATACTACACTAAATATTAGCAAGCTGTTTTTTAAAAATTCAGTAACAAATTCAATGGATTCAGTTATAATGACAAGAATACCTACAACGGATAATTATGTTGCTACCATTCCTCCAACTAATACAGAATGTGTAATTACATATTGGGTTAAAGCAACAGATAGTAGAAACAGAACAACTTTAATTCCTGATCCTTTTGCATTTGGAAATAAATTTTATGTTGCCGGTGCAAATGGAATTGATAATATCAGAGCTTTGCAAAATAGTGTTGTTCCAAACGGTGCTTCTATTTGGGCAGGTGATTCATTGTTGAATATAAGCGTAAGGGGAATTGTAACTGGTAAGAACTTTGGTGGTTTAATTACAATTCAAGATGGAACAGGCCCAAATTCAGCAATTTTTGTTGCTAAAAATTCTGGAGCTGATAGTACCGGAAAATGGAATGTTGGTGATTCAATTTTAATTACAAGAGCAACAGTTAAAGAATCTTTTAATATTACCACTTTAAACAATGTTTTAAGTTCAGTAATTTCTTCAGGAAAGCCTTTACCAGCATTTCAAACTAATTTATCTATCGATTCATTTGCTTTGAATAATATATCATATAGTAGAAAATGGGAAGCAGTTTTAGTAAGATTTGATAGTTTAACAGTAACTAGTAAAAATCCAGATAATACAAGTAATTTTGGTGAATTTGCTGTAAACAGAAATAATGGTGCTAGCTTTAGAATTGATGATTATAACACCAATTTTAAAGGCTACAACACTTTAGTAAGTGTTGGTTTGAAAATGAGCTATATTCAAGGTCCAATGTATTTTGCAAATGGTAATTTTAAATTAATTCCTCGCGATTCTAACGATGCAGATTTTTCAAATATTGATTTAATTAAACCTGTTATTACTATTATTGGTGCCAATCCTTTTTCAGTTAAAAAAGACAGCGT